>JAJZRF010000014.1 GCA_021847425.1 Deltaproteobacteria bacterium
CCACAAATTGATGGGCAGGCAGCTTTTTCCCGGCAAAAAGCTGCTCCCACTGGAGCTTCAGCGCCCTTGTTATATGGAGGGTTTCCGGCTGCAGCACCCCCCAGACCGGGGCCGAGGCCTCGCTGAAGTCAACAGGCGGATCTTTTTTCCGGTGCAGATGCAAAACAACCTGGATGGGAACAGCGCCCCAGCCTGCCTGCCACTGATGTTTCTTGAGAGACTCCAGGCTTTCAAAAAAGGTGGTCAGGGCGGCAAAGGGCTCGTCATAATAAACAAGCAGGAGTTCGGCGGTGCTGGCCGGGGCCTCGGTCCCCACCTGAATAAGCAGCTTGCGCAAGGTTTGCAGAAATGCGGGCCAAAGGGCATGAAGAAGCTGCTCTCCCTGATATGACAGGGGGCGAATGGCCAACAGGGAGGAATGATCGGTTTCTTTCATGGTGTTTCTTTGCCCATACGCCTTTTCTTTTCTCCCTGTTTTCGAACTGTCGCCGTTAGGCCATTGTACGTTTTTTCCACGCCCGGCACCACAGCAGTTTTCCCTGTGGCGGAAAAAAGCTGGCCGAGATTTCAAACAATGATTACCTTGCGAAAAATACGATGCGGATGCCCCATCTGTTCGCCATACCCCCGCATTATCAGAACAACGCACCGGGACTTACAACAATGACCTCCGAGCTGAAACACAACCCCGCCGACAATGTAAAACGATTCGATGACGCCGCCGCGGACTGGGAAGAAAAACCGCTGCGCGTTGTCCTTGCCCGCAAGGTGGCCGGGGCGATCCGGCAGGCGATTCCTCTTGCCGCCACCATGCGGGTTCTCGAATACGGCTGCGGCACCGGCATGGTCTCCAGGGCCTTGAGCCCGCATGTCGCACAGATCATGGCCGTTGACACCTCGCCGCAGATGCTGGAGGTTCTCCGTCGGAAAGCAGGGGAAGAAAAAATCATCAACATCGAGACCCTTGTCCATGATCTGACCAGTGAACCCCTGCCGGATAAAGGGTTTGACCTGGTAATGAGCAGCATGACCCTGCACCATATCCCCGATATCGAGGCGCTGTTGCCCCGGTTTCTCGCCATCCTGAAACCGGGGGGCTATCTGGCCGTTGCCGATCTGGTCACGGAAGACGGCTCCTTTCACGAGGACAACACCGGGGTCGCCCACCAGGGGATTAATCCGGAGGCAGTCCGGACCATCCTGGCAAAAAACGGCGGGCTGGACATTGGGGTGCAAGAGATCCACACCATTGAAAAACCGGGGGCAAACAGTGCAGCGGTCCGGAAATACCCCGTGTTTCTTGCTTGGTGCCGGAAGGGCTGAAGCTGAAAAGGTGCGCCTTACGATTTTGAGGAAAAGATGATTACAACCATTGACGGGGATGGACGCCACTTCAGCGATTTCGGCTGGCTCAAGACCTACTGGCTCTTTTCCTTTGCCGACTACTACGCCCCGGACAACATCCAGTTCGGCCCTCTCCGGGTGTTCAACGATGACGTGGTGATTCCCGGCACCGGGTTTCCCACCCATCCCCACGAGGAGATGGAGATCATCACCATTGTTCTTGACGGCGAGATAACCCACAGGGACAGCATGAACAACACCAGCATTATCAAGGCCGGGGATGTCCAGCGCATGTCCGCGGGCACCGGACTCACCCATTCGGAATACAATGGCGGCAAGACCCCCGTCCATTTTTATCAGCTCTGGATATATCCGGACAAACCAGGCCTGCGTCCGTCCTACGACCAGCGCAGTTTCAAAAAAGCGGACTGGCATAACCAGCTGCGGCCCATCGCCTCTGGCCAGCGGCACAAGGATGTGGTGCGTTTTCATAACAGCGCCACGATCTACCGGGGTGAGCTCGATCCTGGCCGGGCCATCAGCTACGACACCGCGGAAGACCGGTGCATTTTCCTCTATCTCACCTCGGGCGAGCTGGTGGTCAACCGGACCCGGTTGCTGCCGAAATACCAGGCCAGAATAGACCTGGAAAAAAATCTCGTGCTCCAGGCGGAAAAAAAATCGGATTTTATCCTGATTGATCTGCCCACCTGCCGGGGCTGGGGCTACGACGAGAAAACCCTGAGAGGCGGCCGCTTCTAAAAACTTGGGCAAAATGGAGTCCCCATGGTCCGTAAAATCAGCGGCGCCTTTACCGGCGGAGCCCTCGGCGCCTTCATCGACAGTGTCAACATCTGGCTTCTGGGCCGGGCCGGGATAACGGCCTGGCTCGGCATCAGCCTGCGTCCGCAATTCACCGCCCCCTGGCTCTATCCGCGTCTGATTTGGGGCGGACTCTGGGCCATGCTGCTGCTCCTCCCGTTTTTCCGGCAAAAAACGGCCATGCGCGGCATCATCATGAGCCTGGCTCCCACCGCCATGATGTTCGTCATGGTCTTCCCGGAAATGGGTCTTGGCCTTCTGGGTTTCAAAGCAGGGCTCCTGACCCCGCTTCTCGTGCTGCTCCTGAACTTCGTTTATGGCCTGATAGCTTCTTTCTGGTACAAAAGTTGTGCATGATGCGCGGCTGCCCAAGACAACGGGGCACCCCACCCCTGTTATTGATGCGTTTCACGGGAGTTTAAAAAACCGACATGAACGGCAGGATCTTTGCCATCGGCGATATCCATGGCTGCGCGGCGAAACTCAAACAGCTGCTTGACCGGCTCCCCTTCGACACCGGGCAAGACACCCTGGTGTTTCTAGGCGATTATCTGGATCGCGGCCCGGATAGCAAGGGGGTGCTGGACCAGCTCTGCCAGCTGCAGGCCGATGGGGTGCGCGTTGTCCCGCTCCTGGGAAACCATGAGTATTTGCTGCTGGAATACCACCGGAGCGTTGATCAGGCGCTGCTCCCCTACCTGCGGCGGCTTGGCCTGGAAAATACCTTGGAGAGCTACGGCGGCGCCAGCCTCAGCGCGCTGGCCTCCCTCGCTTTCATGCCCCGGGAACACCGGGAGTTTCTCGCCTCGCTGCTGCCCCATTGGGAAACCGGGGAATATATTTTCGTCCACGCGGGCTTGCGCCATGACCAGCCCCTGGCTGATCAGGATATCTCCGAGCTCTGCGAGGTCAGGGAGCCCTTTCTCTCCCAGGACCGTGATTACGGCAGGCGGGTCATCTTCGGCCACACCCCTTTTGCCACCCCGCTTCTAACCCCTTTCCGCACCGGCATCGACACCGGCGCGGTCTACGGCAACCTGCTCACCGCCGTGGAACTGCCGGCGCTGCGCTTCCATCACGCCGCCTGACCGCGGCTCAAGGAGCAAGGCGGTAATCCCCGGCCAGAAAGCGGCGGGCCAGGGTGTTAACCATTTCGTCGGAATCAAGGCGGGCGTCGAGCTGCCGGGTGTACCCGATCAACCGGCCGATCTGTTCGAGGATTCCTTCGATTTCCTGCCTGCTTTGTCCGGAAATGCGGCCGACCAGAAGGTCGCCCTTGGCCTTGAGGGCAAAACCGTGTTCCGCCAGCACCTGGGCCATGAGGGCAATGCGGCGGGAGCGGTTGGTGATGGCGGCAGCCCCGCCCACAAAGCGGAAATAGATATGGTTGTTGCGCGGCGTCTCGCTGCAATAGCAATCGAGGATATTAAAGTGGTACCCGAAACGCAGGCTCATGTTCACATATACCGAACTCGCCAAGGCCACATTCTCCAAGACAGCCGCACCCTCTCCGGCAAGATCCGCCGCCCTGGTCATGCCGGAGAGCAGATCGACGCCGCGGAGAGCCGTTGCTTCATTCTGCCAAACGCCGGGGGCAAGCATCCCGGCAAGCACGGCCCGCAACGGCACGGACGTCACCTCTGCAAACCCTGTCACCTTGCCGGCACCGTCTCCGCGCAGACCGCCGCCCAGGTCAATCACCTGCATCTGGACCGGAATCGGTAAAGTGAGCCGCCGCAAGGCGCCGGGATGCCAGAAAAGCCCGCCCAGCCCTCTCCTCTTGCGGCCGGCATTGGCAAGCAGGGCCTGGACCGATTTCTCGTGCATGAAGCGCACCAGATCATGCACGGTTTTACATTTTTCCGGGGCGAATTCCTGCTCAAGGGGATTCACCAGGTTAAGCGGCGCAATATAGCGCATGATGTATTTCTGGCGCCGGAACTCATAGAGTTCCCGGAGTTTGGCCCCGGTCCGCCGCGCCTCCCGGAGCAGACTCTGGACAATCCCTTCATAGACGACAACTTCACTTCCCTCCCCGGCCTGCAGGGTGATTACCTGGCCGTGCTGCAAGACCTCGGTGGCGGAGCCGGTATTGACCACGGTGGGGATGTTGAACTCCCGGCAGATCGAGGCCATATGACTGGTGGGGACGCCGATATCGGTAATAATGGCATTGAGGATGGGGATGGCCTGCACAAAATGCGGGGAGTCGTGCCTGGCCACCAGCACGCTGCCCTTGGGGATATGCTCCAGCTCGTCGATATGGTGCAGGATGAAAACCTTGCCCGCGGTGGTGCCTCGCTGCACCACAACCCCCTGATTCCGGAGCAGCACCGGATAGCTGTCCGGCACGGCCTCGATATTTTTGGCCGTGGCCTCGGCTGCAGACTCGTCCATCCGCAGGCTTCGGGCCTGAAGAAAGTAGCAGCGGCCGGTGTTGTCCACGGCCCATTCGATATCCTGGGGTATCTTGTAGTATTTTTCAATGGCCAGTGCCTGTCCGGCCAACGCCAGAATCTCCGTTTCGCCGAGGCAGGCCCGCCCCATAAGTTCGACAGGGGTTTCTTTCGTCTCAACGCCGTCCCCCCCGGAGTTGATCACCATCTGCGCCTTGGCGCCGATGCGGCGCTCTGCAAGGCGGAGTTCTTCCTCCTTGGCTACCGTATAGAGATCGGCATCGGTCAGGCCGTCAACCACGCCCGGACCCAGCCCCCAGGCAGCGCTGATCGCCATTCTGCCCCGGTCCTTGCCTGCCGCGGCCGTATAGATGACGCCGCTGGCCCTTGCGTCGATCATGGCCACGCAGCCAACCGCCATCTTCAATTTCCCCGGATCATAGCCCAGTTGCCGCTGGTAGCTCATGGCATTGGCCTGAAAAAGGCTGGCCACCACCTGCTTATAGGCTCCCTGCACCGCCTCGATGGTGCAGGGCACATTGAGTACCGTCTCGAACTGGCCGGCAAAGGAAAAATCGCCGTCTTCCTCCTCGGCACTGCTGCGAACCGCCAGTTTCCCGTCTCTCCCGAGCCGGAGCCGCATGGTTTCCAGGGCGGAGGCGAGCGAGGCGGTGAAATCCTCCGGGAAGGCGCCGGCGAGAATGGTCCCGCGCAGTTCGGCCAGAACACCATCATCCGCCGAGCCGAGCCCCTCCAGCCTTTCTTCCAAGCCGTTGTGGCAGAAAAAATCGCTGAAAGCGGCGGTGGTGATGGCAAAAGCCTCAGGCACCCTGAGCTGCAGGGTGTTGGCCAGCTCCGCCAGATGATAGTTCTTGCCGCCGACCTCCTCGGCCATATCCCAGGTGATCTCCGGATAAAAGACCACCAGACGGCTGGAAATGGGCTCGATGCCGGTCAGCATCCGCTGGACCAGGCCATCGATGCGGGCCAACACCTCGGCAAGCCGGGGATATTGGTTATCGGTCAGCAGGGTGAAATGGCGGAGTGAATCGGAGATTGCCGCGAACAGTGCGGCATAGGCGCTTCGGGTATAATTGACGTCAAAGAGATAATCGCCGCCGAGCTTTTCCCCCATCTCCGTCATGGCTTCAAGGGTGCGGTTGTTGCCGTCCAGCACCGCCTGAAAATCGAGAAACCGCGCCGCCAGGTCAGACGCCGCGGCGCTATCGTGGCCGAGAACCTCCTTGATTCTGCGGAAAAAAGATTTTTGCATTATGAGCGATTCCGCAGGGGATTACCGGGCCGGGATCATTCCTCCCCCAAGGCTCTCTTGACGGAGGCCTTCAGCTCCTTGATCTTGACCGGCTTGGGGAAGAAGTCGTGCACATCATCCCGCAACGCCTCAATGGCCACATCCAGGTTGGCAAAGGCGGTGATCATGATCACCTTGACCCCGGGGTAAAGCTTCTTGACGGTGCGCAGCACCTCAAGGCCATCCATCCCCTTCATCTTCATGTCGGTTACCACCACGTCGAACCGTTTCTCCTGCAGCCGCTCCAGGGCAGCCTCCCCGTTCAGAAAGGTTTCCACTTCGTAGCCGTCCTGTTCGAAGGAGAGTTTTGCCATATCTCCCACGATTTTCTCATCATCAATGACCATAATGCTATGCTTCGCCATCCGTACACCTCTTTAACTTTTTGCAACTGGGCAAGGTTATGATAAAAGTAGTGCCAATTCCTATCTGACTTTTCACCCGGATGTTCCCCTGGTGGTTTTTGATGATCCCGTAGCTGACCCACAGGCCGAGGCCGGTACCGCTGTCCCCCTTGGTGGTAAAAAACGGATCAAAGATGTGATCGAGAAATTCCGGGGCAATGCCCTTGCCCTTGTCGCCGATCTCGATCTCGATCTCGTCTTCGTCCGGCAAATAGCGGGTGCCGATCTGCAGCTCACCGCCCTTGTCCATGGCCTGGATGGCATTGGTCACCATGTTGACCAGCACCTGCTGAATCTGGTGTTCGTCGATGTAGATATCCGGCAGATCCCCGGCCAGGGCAAGCTTGATCTTGATATTGGAGACATCGAGCATGTTCTGCACCAGGGCCAGGATCTTCTGGATGACCTGATTGGTGGTCGCCCGGGCCAGATGCTGCTCCTTGGGTTTCGCGTAGTCAAGCAGATTGTGGATGGTAACCCGCAGCCGCTCGGTCTCCTCATCGACCCGCTCCATGAAGCCGATCCGATCCTCCGTGCTGAGACTATCGTAGACCTCCGCGTAGGTCTGGGCGAGCATGGAGATATTATTGAGCGGATTATTGAGTTCGTGGGCCACCCCCGCCACCAGCACGCCGATGGAGGCGAGCCGTTTGGACTGGACAATCTCCTTTTCCCTTTTTTGCAGTTCCTCGGCCATGGAGTTGATGGCGCTGATCACCGCCCCGATCTCATCACTGGAGGGTTTATCCTCGATCTTCCGGTAGTTGCCCGTGGAAATGGCACGGGTGAGGTTGACCACCTTGCGCAATGACTGGCTGATGTTCCGGACGATGAGATTGCTGAAGAGAAAGGCGAAAAGGACCACGGCCCAGAAGGAATAGAGCAGGATATTCTTGGAGCGGACAATGATCGCCCCGATGCGGTCACTTTCAAGGGCGGTGATATTCTCGGAAAATGTCTTCAGGTTCTGGCCCGCCTCCCGCAGCTTCTGCTGGACCATGGCGTCCCGGTATTGAGCCTTGCTGATCAAATCAACCAGCTGTGCATACGCATGGAATTGTTCCTGAAGCACCGTGTATTTCTCGGCGCCAACGGCCCGGATGATGTCAGGCCTGACCTGCAGCATGGTCTCGCGGGTCTGGTTGATTCTGGCCTTGATATTGCTCAAGGCATTGTCATCGCCATAGAGGAAATAATTTTTTTCAGCCAGCCGCATCTCGAGAAAATTGGCGTTCAACCCTTCGGCGATCACGGTGAAGCGGAACTTGGTTAAAATTTCATTGAGGTTTTGCAGGGCGAAGCTTCCGATCAAGACGATGAGCAGGATATTAACCGCGTTGGAAAGATATATCTTATGTTCTATCTTCATTTCATCTTTCCTCCCAGCACGGCACTTCTGGTCCTGGGCAGCTCGGCCTGTTCCTTGCGTACCGGCAGGTACCAGAGCGCCCCGTCGCTGATCATCAACAGGCCGATGACGATCAGCATCACATCAAAAATGGTCTTGAACCCCACGCCAAAATAGCCGATAAAACCGATCCCTATGCTCAAAAAAGAAACCCCGGTGCGAATGAAGGCCAGGCCGGTGCGGGCCCGGGCATAGATGTTCCGGTAACTGGCGGCAATGGTGCGTTGGGCCGCGAGCACATTCCGTTCCCGCGCCAAGTGGGTCCGTTCACGGCTGGCAGGAGCAGGATACAAAATGGTGCCATAGTTGGCAAGAAGATCACCCATCCTCGCCAGCATGGTTTCCTTGGTTCTTTTTTCCGGCTCGGGGCAGTCCAGATTCTGGTAGTTTTCAAGAAAGCTCAAAGTAGCGCCGCTCACCTCGATCAGGGTCTGGTCCTGCGGCGGGATCAACCGCGAACGCCGCACCCGAAGATAGGTGGGCAAAGCGCCGAAAAAAAGGAGCAGCCCCATGGCCAGGATACCATAAGCCATGGAGGGGTAGGCGGTAAAATGTTGACGGCTCAGAAGGGTCCGGGAAATAGCGCCGAGGGCAAGACCTATCCGGACAAAGGCCAGGGCGGTACGGGCCTGGGCCAGATCCGTGCGGTAACAGGCCAGCCGGGTCCGCCACTGGGCCATGGTATTGCGCCAGAAGGCCAGACCGGTCCGTTCGGTGCCGATGAGCAAGCCCGGTTTGTCATGGAGAAAGTCCTGGATAAACCAGGCGATGTCATCGGGCAGAGCCACCCGGAATTCATAGGGGGCCGAGCCGAAAACTCCCTCCACCTCCGCGCGCATGGCAGGATCGGATGGGTCGCAGGCAGCGATAACGATGGTGCCGTCGGCGTCCTTGATCACCGGAAACCAACCCGCCGGCGCGGGCTGGCACCCCTGAAGGCAGGTGAGCAACTCGGGCGGAACGGGCAGACGCTCGTCGTATTCAATGGCCGCGCACCGGTAATGGGCGCTCAAGGCGGCAAGAAGAGCCGCACGCGGCACGCCGTACTCAACATGAAGAATCCGGGCCAGCGGCACCCCTCGCAACACCGCAGCCTGCGCCGCTTCCGCAAGCAACCCGGGCCGGGACATGGCGAGCCCGGCGAAGGGCTGTATCAGTGCATCGTTCTCAACCTTCGTCATTGCTGAACACCACGGTTTTCCAAAATCGGGCTGACACGCCGTAGTCAGGAATGGGGATTTCCATATCGCCGTAACAGTAAGGAAGTTGACGGCGGGTCCGCTCGGCCGGAATGCTCCAGTAAAAGCCGTCTGCCACCAGAACAAGACCAATCGCCATCATGGAAAAGTTGAACACGGTCCAACCAATGCGGCCGGTATCGCTGAAAAAAAGCAAAAAGCCCACGCCAATCGAAAAGAGACTGAGTCCCGTGCGGATAAAGGCAAAGCCGGTACGGGCCCTGGCCATGACCGTCCGCAACCGGGCCATGACGTTGCGGCGTTCCGCCAATACGGTCCGTTCCAGGGCAACGCCGGTGGTGGCCCAGATCCCTGGGGCATGGGAGCTTTTCACCGGCAGGATCATGGGATTTTTGTCCACCCCTGGCAGGCCATGACGGTGGAGGGGGAAGAAATAATGCCAGACCGTGGACATACGGGCCTTTTGCCGCACCGAGACCAAGCCATCCACCCCAGCCTGGCGACCGCGGGCATACCAAAAAAATCCTTCCAGCCCCATGACGACCCCCAGACCCATGAGCCCAAGATCAAAATACACCCAGCGACTGGCATGAAACTGGCGCAGCAAGCCAAGGCCGATACTGATAAAAGCGAAGCCCGTGCGGGTAAAGGCCAGCCCGGTTCTGACCTTGGCCATCCTGGTTCGGAAACAGGCAAGCACGGTCCGCTCCTCGGCCAGATCGGTGCGGTCGCTGGCCAGATAGCGCCGCCGCATCACCGGAGACAAACTGGTCCAACCGGCCCGCAAGGCGGCGGCTCCGGGCACCACTTCGCTGCGCCGGAACTCCGGGGCAATGTACTCGTTGCCTACCTCAAGCACACTGGTTCCGCCCGTGGCCCCGGTTTCAAGGCAGGGAGGCAAGGCGGCAAAAAGCGTCCGGGCGGGCAGATACCATTTGAAGCCGTCATAGATAATGATGATGCCGCTGATCAGGAGAGGCGCCTCCAAAAACAGGTAATAACCGGCGCCAACCAGCCGAAGAAAAAGCAGGGCAATGGTAATAAAGGAAAGACCGGTACGAATAAAGGCCAGCCCGGTGCGGCTCTTGGCCAGGAGAGTCCGGTAATGGGCGAACAGGGAACGGCGGCCTGCCAGATAGGTGCGGACCTTGGCCAATGGTGTCCGGCCTGCAGTGGGCGGAAAGCCTGGGTTAATATCCTGATTGTGTTCAAAAATGCGGAGGAGGTCTTCGGCCAGGGTTACCTGGAACTCGACCTCTTGCACGCCCAGAGTCTTGCGGACCTTGGCGGCCAAAGCGGGACCGGGCTCAATGGCGATCACCGTTGCCCGGCCATCACCAACCAGCCGCGGAAACCAGCCTTCCGCCCGGAGCTGTGCCATGTCCAGTTTCCAAAGGAGAAGCTGGGGGCCGGTCACCGACTCCTGATACTCCACCCATGGACAGCCATACCTCTTGCCAAGCGCCTCCAGCGCTTGCAATTTTTCCAAACCCGCTTTCATATCCTTATCTCATACCGTGGCCTGCACGAGGTCTTCGTTGCTGGTCAGGCCGGAAAGAGCATAATCGCCTGCCATAAAGGCCCGAGCCACGGCAGGGATCAGCGCATCGGTGGTCATGGCCGCGTCCAGCAGACGGGTGAAACCCAGAATCCTGCCGACCATCACCAGCTTCTCCTCGATGGCCTCCCTGGATGCCCCCTGTAGCGAGGCATTGACCAGATCTTCCTTGACATCAACGAAAAAACCATGCTGCTCAAATATCTCCCCGATGCACAGGGCGCGCCGCCGCCGCCGTTCCAGAGAGGTTCCGCCGCCCTTGAAACGGAACTTGATATGGTTGCTGCGCGGCTCAAGGGAAGCCACTGCGTCGATCATGATGAAATGAAAATCCATGCGAGCGTTCATATTACAGTAATCACGGCTGACCATGGCGTAGTTGGGCATACCGATGGGCCGCTCCGATTTCTGGTCGGTGATAAAGGAAGACATCACCGAACCCATGGGCGCCCCGCCGGGGGGCGGCCCCCAGTGCAGGCCGGGAGTGGTGATCCCTTGCCACAGCGCCTGAAAAGGACGGGAGACCACCAATTCCGGTTTTATCCTGCGCCGTTGCGGCTCTATTAAAGCCAAACCGCCGCCCATGTCAATAACGCTGACAAAAAAAGGCACCGGCGAGTCGACAACATATACGGCGCCGAGATTTTCCTCCAGCATTTCGTCGCCGGCGTGGAACATGGCCAGTACCGCCTTTTCATGGACAAAGCGGACGATATCGTGGAGCGACTTGCATTCGAGGATGGAAAAAGTGGGGCCATAGGCATCGGTGAGATGCAGCACCGTCACCATCTCCTGCAGTTCCCGGTGCAACGGCGGCAGCGGCACGCGCATTCTGTTGCCGGCCGGCACCCCGTCCCGCCAGGCCTTTTCCGTAACCTCGATCTCGAAAGCGGTGGCATTGTACACCCTGCCGTGACCGCCGTCCACCGTGATCCACTGACCGTCATGCAAAAAATCGGACAGATCCTTCAAGCCGCAGACCATTGGGGTCTCCTGCTCGCGGGCCACGCAGGCCAAATGGTCCGCCGGGCTGCCCAGCTCCACCAGCACGGCGGACACCTGCGCCAACAGGGACGCCGCTTCGACAAAGCTCTGGTGCATGACCAGCACCAGCGGCCCCGGCGGAATAGTCTCAAAATCCCTCCGGCTTTTCACCGCCAGAACCCTGCCGGTTGCCCGCCCCCCAGAGGCGGTCACCCCTTGGGCCAGAAACGGGGCCTGTTCCTGCCAGCCGTCACTGGTTTGGATACCCATGGCGGTCATGGGCCGGACCTGGAGAATGACCACTGCCCCCTTACGGTCCACGGCCCACTCCAGATCCAGGGGCATGGACCCGCGTCTTTCCAATTCCCTGCCCCAACTGGCCAGGGTAGCCAGCTCCCCTTCCCCGAGCACCGGTAGCCGGCGCGCCTCAGGGGCAAGCTCGCGCCATGCCACCCCGCCCGCCTCCTCGCAGGCGAGAAATCGCTCCTTGTCGGCGATGGTTGACCGCTGCCAGTCCACCCTGCCGTCTGCTCCGACCAGATAGAGATCCGTGGCCGCGCTGCCGGAGACCGCGGCTTCGCCCAACCCCGGCACCGCGCTGACCAGCATCATTCCGCTTTCCGGCTCCTGGGGGGAGCGGGTCAGCAGAACGCCTGCGGCGCGGGCCTCCACCATCTCCAGACAGAGGACCGCCATGTCGAACCGCAAGGGGTCCAACCCGGCGTTGAGCCGGTAGGCAAGGCTGCGCGGATTGAAATTGCTGGCCACCACCTGCTTGAACGCCTCCAGAAACTGCGCCTCGTCGCGGACATTGAGCACCGAGCTGAACTGCCCGGCAAACGAGTGATGACGGCCGTCCTCGCTGATACTGCTGCTGCGCACCGCCAGGGGTTTGCCGTTTTCCAGGAAAACCCGCGCCGCCTCGGTGATTTCCCGGGCCAGGGACAACGGAATCGCCGCGCCGGTAATCAATGCCTGCACCTGGGCAGCGGTGGCGGCGGAGACCTGTTTTTCCTTGTCAGCCCCGTGGGTGGCCAAAAGATGGACCAGCTCCAGGGACAGACCTGCATGTTCAAGAAAAAACCGGCAGCCGGCCAGGGTAATCACAAAACCATCCGGCGAGGGCAGGGAATTATTGCGCAGTTCGGCCAAGGCCGCCGCTTTGTTGCCGGTCTGCCCCTTGAGCCCGCCATGAATCCTGGCAAGCGGCAGCACCAGGGGAACCTGCGCAGTGGCGGCGAGATTGGCCAGCGCGGCCTGGAGGCGTTGGCTTATTGCCTGATGGGCAGCCAGCAACCCCCTGTAGCGGCCGCTTGCCAGATCTTCGAGACGGGCGATCATTTCCGCGGTTTCTCCGAGCAGGCGATGGACCAGCCGGGCAAGGCCCGCGGGATCACCCTGCATCCGCAGATGGATGCCGATTTCGGTAAGACAGTCCACGGCCCGGTTGTTGCTGGCCAAAAGGGAGCGGAACACATGGTAACGCGCCTTGAGCAGCTGTTGCGAATCTTTCTTCCGCTGCTGGCGGGCCTGCCGCACCCTGCCGAGCTGCTTAGTGAACCAGTTCCGCATCTACCCCTCGCCTCCAGCCTGCTCCTGCCTGATGCTGGAGAGAAAACGCTGGAAAAACTCCTCGATGGCCGCCTCGTCGCGCATCCGGACATCGAGCTGGCGGGTAAAGGAGATCAGCTCGCCCAGCCGGATCAGCACCCGTTCCATCCTCGGAATATCCAGATTCCTGGCCTTGGCGATCACCAGATCGCCCGTGCGCTCCACCTTGAAATCCAGGCCGGAAAGGATGGCGCTGATCAACCGGGCCCGCCACTCGCGCTTGGCCTTTTCCGCCAGCCCTCCGGCAAAACGGAAGTAGATGTAGTTGTTGTCCGGGTCCGGCGACATGTAGGCGTCCACCACGTTGAAGTGGTAGCCCAGGCGCAGACAGAGATTGCAGTAGTGTTCGGCGATGATTCCCAGGTTGTCGCCCGGATAGGACGGCCCGGTGAGCAGGGCCAGCGGCTTGCTGATCCCGGAGATGATCTCCTTGAACCCCAGCACCGCCGATTCCTTGACGCCCTGGTCATCCTTGAGAAAGCCGGTGAGGATGGCGATAAGGGGCTTGCTGTTCAGCATTTCCATGCCGACCTCTCCTGCCCCTGACGCTTCGGAGGTCAGTCCCGAGCCAAGGTCGATAACCCGCAATTTGAGCGGAATCGGCAGACGCACCCGCCGGCTCGCCCCCTCTTGGGCACCCCTCTCGGCATGGAAATGGATCAGCGCGTCAATGGCCTTTTCGTGGGCAAAGCGAAGGATATCGTGGAAGGTGCTGCAGTTTTCCGCCTTGAAATCGGCGGCGGTTGGATCGGTCAAGGTGATGGGCGCCACCCAGCGCAGGATCCGGCGCAGAATCCGCAGTTCCTGGGAGGCGCGGTAGTCATCCTGTTCCGCGACATGCAGACGGACCAGACCCTCGATGATCCCCTGATAGACCTGTTTGTTCTCCACGTCCACCGTGATCTCGGCCCCTTCGGCAAGGACCCGCACCCCGTCGCCGGTGCCGAACAGGGCGGGGGTCCGGTATTCCCGGGCAATGGTGGCCAGATGACCGGTGGGCCCGCCGATCTCGGTAATGATGGCGGCGGCCCGCCAGACAATGGGGCTCAGTTGCGGGCTGGGGAAGCGGGCCACTGCGATGGCGCCCACCGGGAAGTGGTCCGGATCGGTGTCCTGATCCACATGCACCACCCTGCCTGCCGCAATGCCGAGCTGGGCAACCTGGCCCCTTCCGGACATGAGCGGGGTGGCAACGGCCAGTTCCGCAGCCAGCTCGCCGGGAAGCGGCAACGGTTTGGCCGGCAGGGAGAGAGCACGGTTCTGCAGAATCACCGGTTCGTCCCCCAAGGCCCACTCGATATCCTGGGGTTCGCCAAAGGTCTTTTCCAGCAGCAGGGCCTGCTCGGCAAGCTTTGCCAGCTCCCTGGGCGTTAAGGTTGCCGAACCGCGCCTCAGGCCGTTGGCCAGAATAGCGAACGCGTCCCTGTCGCCGGAAAAACCATCCGGCATGACGATCTCGCTGGTCAGCGGGGTAAAAGGCCAGACCCGGGTCATGACGAAGCGGTCCGCCTGTCTCCGGCCGGCAACCAGGTCATGGGCCGCGCCGCGCAGGGCGGTGATGAGCAACTGGTTTTTCTCCGGCGATTCCGGGTCACGGCTGTAGGTCACCCCTGCGGTCCGCGACCGGATCATCGGCTGCACCCCGGCGCCCATGGGGACATCCCGGCTGCCGGCCGTGGAGCCCAGATACTCCAGCGCAGCCACCGAGAACCGGGAAGCGATCACCCGCCGGTAGGCGGCAAGCACCGAGGATACCTCCGGCCGCACCTCAAGCACGGAATGGAACTGCCCGGCAAAGCTCCGGGTTCGAGCATCCTCCCCCACCCCGCTTGAACGGACCGCCAGGGGAACCGGGCCGCCGGCCCGGTTGAGCAGCTGCCTCAGCTCGTCTTGCACCGCCGCCACCAGCGGTTCCGGAAAACGCGCCTGCTCAAGGAGGCGGCTGATGGCGGCCGAACGGTCCCGGCTGGAACCAGGATTTGCGCAGATGGCATCAATGGCAGCGAAAAGACCGTTTGCCTCCATGAACTCGCGGTAGGCGGCAACAGTAATGGCAAAACCGTCCGGCGTCCGCAGATGCAGCCGGTTGCGGATCTCGCTCAAGGTGGCGTTCTTGCCGCCCACCAGTTCCTCGAAATCGCTGTCGATCAGTCCATACGCCAGGGTAAGATTCCGGTCGTACGGTCCGGCATATTCCAGAGCCAGCCCGGAAAGTTTTCCGGCAATCTCCTCGTAGCGGTCATACAGGGAGAGATAGCGGTTGCCGGTCAGGCTGCCAAGGCAGGAGACCACCTCCCGCACCAGCTCGTTCAACCCGGCCACGGCTTCGCTTAAGAATTTCCGGTCGAAGACATACTCCCCGGCCAGGGAACTCTCCATGCGGCCGATCTTTTCAAGCACCGCGTTGTTCAGGGAAAGCAGCCGGCGGAACAACAGGAAGGAGGCGGCAAAGGAAGCCGGTTCCCCCGGTGCCGCCTTGGCGAAGGGATTAACCGGAAAATTCATCTCAGGCACCCCGGAACAGGCGGGGGAAGGTTAACCGGAAAGTCGTACCCTTGCCCGGCTCGCTCTCCACCTTGATGTCGCCGCTGTGGTCCTTGACAATGGCGTAGCTCAAAGAAAGGCCAAGCCCGGTGCCTTCATTCTTGGTGGTAAAGAACGGGTCGAAGATATGGTTCAACGCCTCGGGAGCAATGCCTGCCCCGGTGTCGCTGACCACGATCAGCGCCTCTTTTTCCCGGGCGCTCACCGCGAGGTCGAGGCGGCCATCGGGCTGCATGGCCTGGACCGCGTTGAGCATCAGGTTGACCAGCACCTGCTGCAGCTGGTTGGGATTGCCATTGACCAGCACCGCTTTGTCCGGATGGTCATAGCGGTAGACGATCCCGCCCAGGCGAAACTGATTCTTCACCAGGGTAATGGAACTTTCCATCAGCGCGACAAGATCCACCGGCTCCATGATATTGGACTTGCGGGTCCGGGAAAACTCAAGCAAATGGTGCACCACCTCCCGGGCCCGGTCCGACTGAACCAGAATGTCGCGCACCATGTCCATCCGTTCGCTGCACGCCAGGTTGGGAAGATCCTCCAGCAGCACCTCGGCGGTGAGCGAGATATTGTTCAGCGGGTTGTTGATCTCATGGGCAATGCCTGCGGTCACCTTGCCGATGGCCGCAAGCTTTTCCGACTGCACCAGTTGGCTCTGCTTGGCATTCAGGGCCTGGAGCATGAGGTTCAGGGAATTGACCAGCTCCATGCCCTCCACCGAGCACCGGATCTCATCATTCACCGGGATGGAGCTCATCTCTCCCTGCATGATCCTGGCCGATGCCTCACGGATGACGGCAAGAGGCCGCATGATCCAGCGCATCATATACAAGACCAGCACGGCGCCAAGCCCCACCGCCAGAGCGAAAATAAGCATTGCTGATTTCTGGTAGCCCGCGACCTCGCGCTCCACCCGAACCCGTGCCCTGGCGTCCAGGTCGAAAATTTTCCTGGTGATGTCCTGGCCGTGTTTGCGCAGGGCGTTTTCCAGGGATTGCTTGTTCCCGGCAGAGAGCCCGTCTTGCAGAAGCTGGCGGGAAACAGCTTCGTACCGGCCAAGTTCCGTACCGTCCAGGGACTCCAGCTCGCTCCGGTTTTCCAGGAGAATCGTCTTCACCGCGACAATGGCGGCCCGGACCTGATCCACATAATCAAGGGCATTGAGCAGATCCTTCCGGTCGTTGAACAGGAAGTAATTTTTCTCGTAGCGCCTGATCTCAAGCACTTTCTGGTTCAGCTCGTAGAACGATTCGATGATCCGGATCTTGTCCTCCATGCGCCACAGTGCGTAGGTGGCGGTGGCCATGGCGATAATGCCAAGGCCAGCGACAATGCAGATCGTGAACAGGAGCTTTCCCCGGATGGAACGGATCGCGGGAAAGAGAAACCGGCAAGGCGGCAGGGTTACAGGGCGTTCCCCCTTACTGGCTGCTGTCTGCGCCGCTTGGGGCCCCGGAAGACCGGCGCTCATTCTTCCGCCCTGTTGGATTCCATGGCTCGATAAATAACCTGTTTCAATTCGTCCAGGCGAAAGGGCTTGGCAAGGAAGGCGAAAACCCCCTGCCGCTGCGCCAGTTCCGCCGTATCCGGCGAGGCATAGCCGGTGATGATGATCACCCTGGTTTCGGGATTCATGACCCGGACCCGTTTCAAAACCTCGATGCCGTCAATTCCCTCCATCTTAAGGTCAGTCACCACGATGTCAAAGGATTTTTCCGCCATGGCGGCAAGGGCCGAAGCCGAATCGGTAAAGGTCTCGATCTCGAAGCCGATTTTCCCGAACACCTGCTTGAGCCGCTTACCGACAATGGGTTCGTCATCCACCACCAGCAGCCGCGTGATTGTCTCGCTCATTGTTCCACCTCCCTGCTATCATTTGTCGGCAACAATGCCGTAATCTCCCATGAGAAAGGCCTCGGCATATCGAGCCACGGCCTGGTCGTCCGTCATCTGCACATCCAACTGCCTGGTAAAGCCGATCAACCGGCCAAGGATATCAAGGGTGCGCTCCATTTCCGGCTGCGACAGATTGCTGGTCCGGGCGATGACCAGATCCCCCTTGGTCTGGACGCTGAAATCAAAGGCCTCCAGAATGGTGGCGATGAGGGTCGCCCGCCGCGAACGCTTGGCAATGTCGGTGGCCCCGCCCAAAAACCGGAAATAGATATGATTGTCGCGCTCCACGTCGTGACAGAAGGCATCGACAATATTGAAATGATACCCGAACCGGAAGCACAGGTTCACATACGTTTCGCTGATGATCGCGATATTGTGTCCGGTGTACTGTCCGGAAAGGGTGTCTTGCGGGGTGGTCATCATGCTGTGCATCATGTCCTTAAAGCTCACCGGCATGGTCTCCTGGTGCCAGGCCCCGGGAAAAAGCATGCCCTGCAGGATGGCCTTGAACGGGATCGAACGGATGGCGGAAAAGGGAATCTGGTCGCGCGGGGCGTCCGGGGCAATGCCGCCGCCGATATCGATGGCAAGTATCCCGGCCTGAATAGGCAGGTCCAGCCGTCTTGCCAGGCCGCCGGGCAGACAGCGGTCATCCCGGCCCAGCTCCACCAGCTCAAGCACCGCGGTCTCATGGATGAAGCGCAGCACGTCATGGAAGGTCTTGCACCCTTCGGGCCTGAATTCCTGCATCAGGGGGTCAACCAGATTCAGCCGGGAAACCTCCCGGAGAATACGGCGCAGCATCCTGAACTCCGGGGCCATGTGCAGGTCCATGCTGGTGGACGCCTGATAGGTGAGGAGCTCCACGACCCTGCCCCGGTAAATCCGCCGGTCCTCGGCATCAACGGTTATTTCCTCGCCGGGAGCCACCTTGGCAAGGATACCCGGAACCCCGACCAGACAGGGAACCCGCAGCTCGCGGCACAGCGTGGCCATATGGCTTGCCGGGGTTCCCACCTCGGTGACGATGGCCGCGGCCCGGTGCATGACCTGCACGAATTGGGAGGAATCGCGGTGACTGATAAGTACCGCGCCCTCGGGAAAACTCTTGAGATCAGCCAGGGTTTCCACCCAGAAAGCCGGCCCGGCGCCGATCCCCTGCTGGGCCACACGGCCCACATCCGCGGCGACAAGCTCATAGCCTTCGAGTTTTTCGGAAAGTCGTGGCGTTCCCTGGGCGCTCTCCGTGATCAACAAAGGCCTGGATTGCAGGATGTAGAGAACACCCTGTGTATCCACGGTCCATTCGATGTCCTGGGGGCGTTTGAAGAAGGTCTCCAGATGAATGGCGATTCCGGCAAGCTCCAGCAGAAGCCGCTCGTCAAGACAGGGGGATTTGATCTGCCCGTCAGGCACCGCCTGCATCGCAAGCCCGCCATCCGTGTTCCCCGTTGGCAGGAGGGCTTCATGTTTTGTGGCGATCACCTGCTCAAGGATCTGCACCACCTCACCCTTGCTGAACCGGAAAAAATCCGTGGGCACCTGTCCCTCGACCACCGCCTGCCCCTGGCCCAAAGCACCGACAGCCACCATGCTCTGGGAACCGGGCGCCATGGGATCAACAGAATAGATGATGCCGCTGGCATGAGCCGGAATCATGCGCTGGCAACAGGCGGCAATGGACATGGGACTGCCTTCGGGGAAGACCTGACGCCGGTAGCGAATGGCCTTGTCATCAAAAAGACTGGCCGCCACCTTGAGGTAGGCGCGGTACACTGCCTCGGCCCGGGGAAGAACCTGCAGTTCGGAATGAAACTGCCCGGCAAAAGAGAAATCCATATCCTCTTCCTGGGCACTGCTGCGGATCGCGAGAAAAAAAGGAGGTTCGCTGCCGGCCGCAAGCCGCTCAAGAGACTTGGCCAGGGTATCAAGAAAGCCGGATGGGGGCTCGGCGTGGAGCACCTTTTCCCGCAGAAGGCGGCGCACCCCCCCAAGATCCTCTTCATCGGCATGATGGCCGGAAAGCAGCTGTTCAAACCGGTCGAATTCAGGCCGCAGCCCGTTCAGATCGATAAGATCGTGGAACAACCGGGCGGTGATCACAAATCCTTCCGGCACCCGGACCTTGGGGTTGTGGAGCAGCTCGGAAAGATGCGCGGCCTTGCCGCCCACCAGAGGCCAGTGCCGGGTCTCGACCTCGGAAAGCCAGAGCAGGGGCGGGCCGTCCCGGTCATCCCGTTTATTGAGAATCGCCCGGACCCTGGTCTCCATGGGGGCAAACACTCCAGGCAGCACCGCACACCTGTTCTGGGTCAGGATATTGATCGCGTCAATGGCGCGACGCATGGCTGTGATCATCTCCTCAACCGTGGATTCCACGTAGCGGAGATCAAACAGATACTCGCCGCTCAGCTTCTCCCCTATGTCGGCGATGATCTCAAGGGCCTGGTTATTTGCCTTGAGCACCTCACGAAATTGAGAAAATACCAGGGGTAAAGGACGACAGCTTTTGGGAGTGAACCAGTGTTGGGCAGAAAATCCTTTCAGGAGATCACGGAGGGCCATGTATTGCGCTCCTGAAAAAAAGAATCGGCGTGGGTTAGATCAGGTTCCCCTTTTCTACCCCACGCCGCGTAAAAAAAAAACTAAAAAATGAAATCAGTGGCTGCCGCCGCCCTTCTTGAAGATGGCGCCCACGGCCAAGCCGGCAATCAGCGCGATGACAACAGCCATTATGCCATACAATCCGGCCTGATCAAAGGCCATTTTTGACAAGGCCGCGACCATTCCAGTACTCTTGACCTCAAAATGGGTCGAGGCCCGGTCAACCACCTTACCATCCCTGACGGCGAGCACATTCACCGTGTATGTTCCCGGAGGAGCTTGATACGGCCAGGCAACGTCCACCTTGTAGGTGTTGCCCTCCACCCCATGCTGCCGGACAACGGTCCCTTCCTGGATGTTGTAGACTTTTTCCTGCTTCTTGAATTTGAGATATTCGTCGAACCATTTTCCGTCCGCCGGTTTCCCCGCGCTGTCTTCAATCCGGATATGTCCGCGCAGGGCGTCATAGCCGAGCAGGTGCTTATTGAGCTCAGCCCCGCTGAGAAGACGGCTCAGCTCAGCGGTGCTCTGGAGCAGATAAATGCGGGGCGCATCCCTGAATTCAAGAGAGCCCTTTTTCATCCAAACCAGACCGCCGACCTTTTCCTTGTATTTCAAGGCAACATCAACCGGTTCGCTGGTGATGGTGACGACCAGGTCATCGGTGCTCGCGCTCTGGCCGGTGATGGCCAGCTGCGCGCCATGATAGGTAAAGGTGATCGGAATACTATCCGGAGTCACCGAACAGGTGAGCGTCTGGGCCGCGGAGACCGGCAGGCTGGCAATTCCAAGGAGAACAACAGCCGTCACGGCCAAATACCGGGAAAAATTAATGAGGGTGCGTTTCATCTTAGTGGCCTCCCGCATAGGAAAGAAGAATGGAAGGCTCCATCACCAGCTCCAGAACAATCTTGACAGTAACCGCAAGCACGATAATGGAAAGCAAAATCTTCAGCTGGTCGCCATGGAGTTTCTTGCCCAGCGCTGTGCCGATCTGCGCGCCGAACACCGAGCCTATGAGGAGAAGAATGGCCAGCATGAAATCCACCGTATGGTTGGAATACGCCTGGAGATAGGTAACCTCGATGCAGGTGAAGAGAATCTGGAAAAGGCTGGTCCCCACCACCACATGCATGGGCATCCGGAGCATGTAGATCATCACCGGCACCATGAGAAAGCCGCCGCCGACCCCCATGATCGCGGCAAGAACCCCGACAAAGGTGCCAAGGAAAAGAGGCACCAGGGCCGAATGGGTGACCCCGGATTTTTCAAAGTAGGTCTGCATGGGCAGGGCCGCGAAAAATCCGCCCTTTTTCTCTTTCGGCTTGGCTGCCGGCGCCGCAGCAACCGGAGCCTTCTTGGTTTTGCGCATGGCGTTGAGACTTTCAACGAACATGAAGCTGCCGACTCCACCCAGCATGATAACATAGGTCATTTTGATCATGAAATCCGCGCCGCCGGTGGCCCGCAGGATCTTGATCACCTGTACCCCCGCCGCCCCGCCGGCAAAACCGCCGATCAGAAGATAGAGGCCCATCTTGAAATCCACATTGCCGAGACGCCAGTGGGAAAAGGTTCCGGAAGCGGAAGCAGCCACGATCTGGTTGGCATCCGTTGCCGCCGCAATTGTCGGCGGAATGCCGATCATCATCAGGAGCGGGGTCATGAGAAACCCTCCGCCCACACCAAAGAGGCCGGACAACAGGCCGACCGCCAGTCCCAGGCCCATCACCACCAAATAATTGACACTGGTGAGGGCTATTGGCAGATACATGTACATCTTCTTCCTCCTTTACTCTTTTTTGTTGTGCTGCAATACTGTTGAGAAAATGTCGATCCATTCACCTTTCCGCCCAAAAAATAATCCACTGGCATCGACGCTTCAGGTACGACTGTTGATTTTTGAAACAGCACGCTCAAGGGTTGATGCGTCCCATGGCGTCATGATAACAGACCACAGGTCCGGCAGATACCAATTTTCGCTGGCCTGAAGCTGCTTGCGAAGGAGGTTCACCCAAACGGTCTTACGCTCGAACTCTTTCCGGTCACTAGCTCCGAGAACAAGACAGAATATCCGGTGCGCACAAAGAAAGCGGATCAGGGGCTCCCCCGTCAACCTCTCCAGAATATGCGTATGAATTTTCACCCCTTCCTGGCTGGCGAGCCTGGTTGCCAGAGAAACAAATTCTTCCTGTCTCTCCCTGGCCGCCGATCTTTTTTTCTCGCCTGTCCGGTCTGCCTTGCAAAGGGCATGCAGAATTCCCGTGGTCCGCCGGGCAAGCTCAACGGCATGGACGGTGGCGGAAAGATCGACGCCGGCGCCAGTCAGGAGGAGTGCGATGCCAGCTTCCATGAACGCTCCTCAAATGCCTTGTTCGGCAATCATTGCTGGAGCGTAAAGCACTAACCGTGCCACTGAACCTATCATGTTGTTTACAGGTTGTTTTGCCTGATTTCAAGGGATACCGACAACGGCAACAATGTTCACCTTTGAAACAATAAATTTACAACTCATTGTAATTAAAGTATTTTTTTACTTGAAACAATTGTTACTGATTGAAACATCTCTGTTGGGTGGCTGGAAAAACTGGGGCGGGAGCGACTACTTTTCGGAAAACAGATTGAGTTCCTTAAGCCGTCGCCACAAGGTGGTGCGGGAAATACCAAGCAGGCGCGCGGTCTCGGTCTGATTGAAGCCGGTGCTGCGATATACCTCGGTGATACGTTCATGCTCCAAGGCCTTCAGGTGGCTGGAGTTTTTTTCAGGGACAGGGGGCTGGATCCCCGCGAAGAAAATATCCGGCGGAAGATCCCTGCCCGTGAGAACGGGCTCACGGGAAAGGGCCACCGCCCGCTCCACGATGTTCTGCAGCTCCCTGACGTTGCCGGGGAAGGTGTACGAAGAGAGCGCCTCAAGAAAATCCGGGGCGATTTCCGGTACCATGGGCTTGCCGAACTGCGTGGTGACGAGGGTGACAAAATGCTCCACAAGCAAAGGGATGTCTTCCCGCCGCTTGCGCAGCGGCGGGATATTGATCATCACCACCTTCAGGCGGTAAAAAAGATCCTGGCGGAACTCGCCCGCGGCGATCATCTTCTCAATATCCCGGTTGGTTGCGGCAATGAGCCGCACATTGATGCTGATCGGAGCGACGCCGCCCACCCGGAGCAGGGTCCGCTCCTGGATAACCCGCAGCAGCTTAATCTGCATGGGGATCGGCATCTCGCCAACCTCATCAAGAAAAATCGTGCCGTTGTTGGCTGCCTCAAGCAGACCAAGCTTGGTGCTCACCGCGCCGGTGAAGGCCCCTTTTTCGTGTCCAAAAAGTTCGTTGGCCACCAGATCTTCGCTGAAGGCCCCGCAGTTGAAGGGGATAAAGGGATGCTGGGCACGACCGCTTACGCCATGAAGGGCTTTGGCCACAAGTTCCTTGCCGGTGCCGCTTTCCCCCTGAATGAGCACATTGCAGTTGAGCGGCGCAATCTGGCGGATGGTCTTGAATATCTCCTGCATGGCCGGAGAACGCCCGATGATTCCGGCAAAATGGTCGACAGGACTTAAATCCGCGGCATCGTCCGGTTTGCCGGGATAACGCAAGGCGTCGCTGATGGTGTTGCGTAACTCCTCAAGCTTAAACGGCTTTGCCAGATAGTGAAAGGCCCCTGCTTTCATGGCCTGGACCGCATGATCAACGGCGGCATAACCGGTCATCAGAATAACCTTTGTCCCGGGCGCCAGAATGGTGACCCGCTGGAGGATTTCCATGCCGTCCGCGTCATTAAGCCGAACATCCGTTACCAGCACCTCGGGTGGGTGGGCCGCAACCCGGGACATTGCTTCCCCTGCGGAAATAAAGCCTTCCACCTCGTAACCATCCTTGGCAAGAGCCTGGACAAGACGACGGACCGTGACAATTTCATCATCGAGGATATAGACGCGCGGCTTTGAAGGGGCGTTATCTGCCATTAAAAGAATTTTCCGAAAAAATATTGGGGGGAGACCGAAAGCTGCCGGGCAGGAAAAGAAAAAATCCCCCTTGGCAGCCGCATCCTGCGAAAACCTCTTTCCCGGATGATCACGCCAACCTAGCATGCTCGCCATCACCTTGCAAATTGATTTTTCGCCGCCGCAGCATCAGCCGCCGTCTTTGCAGGAATAAGGGGCAAAAATAGATTGGTTTTCTCAGCCACCTGGCGTATTTTAATTTTTCCGGCAGTGGCGGCCAACCAACACATCCCAGACACACACGACGGACAAAACCAATGCCAACAGCCAACCCGTCCAATCCTGCCACCTCCGGGCCAGATTGCCCGGAACTGCGCCTTGCCTGCCTCTTCTGCGGGGGCGAGGCCGTCCTTTCCGGGCGCTGACACAGCGCCAAAGTGCTCTGCACGGTGTGCGGAATGGACTCTCCAGCAGAACCTTACCGGGAACAGATCGAACAATGGAAGGAGGATGTCTGCCGCTGCATGGCCCGCGGCCGGGCACCATGAGCGAGACAAACGGCTGCGGGGGATTACCGGCGCATTCTTGTAGGGACGGGAGATAAGACGAGGCGGATTGCGACGGGATGCTCAGATTTTATAGCGCTGATAAATTTCCAGCCGTACCGGACAATCGCAAGTATGCAGGCTGCCGTATTTTTTCTTGTAGTGGCACTCTTCATCCCCATGGCCAACGAAATAAAAGTGCTCGCCGTCAATGGGAAAAGCCGGGCGGCAATAGGTCTGCTCCTCCCGGCAGGCGTAGGCCCGTTTGCACAGCGGGGCCTCGGTGTTCTTCTTTTCCGTCATTCGTTTTTCCCTGCCGCATGGCTTGTAAATGTGAGGATCCTAGCACATGGTAGGCAAAACACAATACGGAAAAAATACGGGGGAACGCATGCAGGAGATGCGCTTTGCCTAGAAAATGAGGGAGGAGAAAGCGGAACCGGCAGTGTGGCGGGTCGTGAAGATCTTGTCCTGGAAGCAACCCACGGAGATCAGTGCTCCCCGGAGATAGCGCAAAGCGGAGCGCTCCGCTCGCAGATCCCCCGCCGGATCACCTCCTTGTTATAGGCGGCGATGGCATCCCGGCGTTTGAGCATCCCCACCACCCAGCGGTTGTCCGTATTCTCAACCACCGGAATCTCATCCACTCCTTTTGCGTCAAAGAGGGCCATGGCGGCATAGAGGTTATCCTCGGGCGTGAGCACCACAACCTCGCGGGTGCAGATATTCCCCACCAGGGCGGAAAGCCGCAGCTCCTCGTCCTGCAGAATGGTTTTCACGTCCTGCAGGGAGACGATCCCGGCCAATCTGCCGCTTTCATCGATCACCGGGAAATAAAAACTGTCCCTGGCCATGCTGAAAATCGTCAGCAGCTGGTTCACGTTGGCCTGTTCGCTGATAAAATCCACATCCTCGCTGACCACCCTGCCGACCTTGATGGACTTCAGCACCGAAATTTCCCTCCCCTCGTGGAGATCAATGCCGTCCCGGCTGAAATCCACGGTGTCTATGGAATCCGGGTTCAGGCGGGCGGCCACCACCGTGCCGATGATGCTGGAAAGCATGATGGGAATGATGATGCGATAGTTTCCGGTCATTTCGAAAAGAAGAAAAATGGCGGTGAGCGGCGCATGGGTGGAGGCGGCAAGAAAGGCGCCGATGCCCACTGCGGCATAGTCGCTGGAGTTGGCGGTATACCGGGGCAACAGGATATGGGCCAGATCGCCGAATGCCCCGCCGGTCACCCCGCCGATGAAAAGCGCCGGGGCAAACACCCCGCCCGCGCCGCCGGAGCCCAGGGTAAGGGCCGTGGCCGCGATCTTGATAAAAATCAGCGCCCCCATCACCCAGAGCACGCCATGGCCGGCCAGCACCTCTTCCAGATAATGATAGCCATCGCCCATGACCTGGGGGAAACCCATGGCCAGCACGCCGAGAACCAGAGCGCCGGCCAGGGGCTTGAGTTGCGGATGCAGGTTGAGCGCAGCAAAGCGGTCGCGGATTTTATAAAACACATCAATATGCAGCACCGCGACCAAGCCCATGATCACGCCCAGCAACGAATAGAGCGGGAGCTCGACAAAGGAATTGACAATCTCATAGGCCGGGATGGGAAAAGCCGGAGAAGCGCCGTAGTAGCCGCGGGAAACAACGGTGGCCATGGCCGAGGAGATCACCAGGGCGGCGAAGGAACCGATTTCGTAGGTGCCAAGCAGGACAATCTCGGCGGCAAAAAAGACCCCGGCAATGGGGGCGTTGAACATGGCCGCCACCCCGCCGGCACAACCGGCGGCGATAAAAATCTTCATCCTGCTGCCGGAAACCCGGAAGAACTGGCCAAATTGGGAACCAACCGCCCCGCCCACCTGGGCAATGGGTCCCTCCACCCCGGCGGAGCCGCCGGTGCCGATGGTCAGGGCACAGGAAAGAATCTTGAGGACGATGGTCCGCAACCGGACAATGCCGCCTTCCAGATTGACCTGGCGCAAAAATTTCGGAAAACCGTAGCCGTTGACCTCGCCGGGAAAAAGCAGGGAAAGGGGGATGAGCAACACCATGCCGCAAAGAGGAATCAAGGGCAGGAAAAGGAGATGCAGCCCGCCCTGTTCCAGACCGAGCAAGGCGGAGCCGTTGACAAAAATATATTTATGGACCAGGGCAACGGTAGAGCGGAAAAGAATATTCGTCGCCCCGGCCATCAAGCCGATACAGGCGGCGATGGCATTCACCCGGAAATTCTCGCCCGGCAGGATTCTTTTGATCTTCGTCTTCATGCCTTTTCCGGAATCTCGCAACCCAGCATTCTTGCCTGTCTCAAAAAATATTCATCGGTCATCCCGGCGATGAAATCCCGGGCCATGACCGCAGGCTGCTGGGTCTCAATGTATTCCAATCCCTGTTCGTTCAAGAAATTCGCATACATCTCGGCCTGACGTTCCTGCCTGGCAAACTGATCGAAACAGGAGGCGAACAACACCCGATAACAATTGGTGATTTTGGCAAGACCCTTCTTGATAGCGGGATTCAGGTAAATCCGCTCATAGTTGAATGCCTTCAGCTCGCTCAGCCCCTCGGAAACCTCCTTGCTGAAGGCGATACCTCCGTCTTCAAGACCATTATCAATCAGGTCCGTGACCAGGCGGTACACCATGCTGCCGTTGGTCCGGCCAAAAATCTCCCGGCAGCGGACAGGGATATCGTCCCGGCTGATGAGCGCAAGCTCGATGGCATCCTCAATGTCCCTGCCGACATAGGCAATGGTATCGGCAAAACGGACAACGCAGCCCTCCGTGGTCATGGGGACCAATTCCAGGCGACGGTCAAGACCCTTTGCCGCGCCCTCACGGTCAAAATCGGCAAAGGTTTTGCCGCGCCGGGGCGCCAGCGTGCGGTTGTGGATCTCCCCATCGTGGCACATGATGCCGTCCAGGGTCTGCAGGGTCAGATTCCAGCCCCTCCCCTGCCGCTCGATGCCCTCCAGAAACCGGACGCTTTGCAGGTTATGCTGGAACGAGGGCAAGCCGTGCTCGCGGCAGAGTGCGTCCAGAACCTTTTCCCCATCATGGCCAAAGGGGGGATGGCCGATATCATGGCCCAGGGCGATGGCTTCGATGAGATCCTCGTTCAGCCGCAGATAGCGGCCGATGGTCCGGGCGATCTTCGCCACCAGCTGCACATGCAACACCCGGTGGGTGATATGATCGTTTGCGACCATGTAAAACACCTGGGTTTTATCGATGTAGCGCGTATAGGCCCGCGAATGCAGAATCCGGTCGCCATCCACGGCATAGGACTGCCGGTGGTCCTCGTCCTGGCCCTTCTCGGGGTATCGCTTGACTCCTTCACGGCTCAGGCTGGCAAACGGCGACAACCGTTCGGCCTCAAGCGTGTCCAGTTGATGTTTCAAGGCAAGTAAATGGGGGTTGGTCATATGGGGCATGGCGGTATGGTCCGATAAGGTCGTGGATAAAAAAAATCAAGTATATCCCAGCAATCCCATCCGCACAATGCCTTGTCGCTTTTCCGTGAAAATCAACCCGGCAAAAGCCATCGGAGCATTTTCCCCGTGCGATTTTCCCATAAATTAGGTAACAATACCTAGGAGCCTGAAGTGGAAACGCTACGCTTTTCCCATACTACAGACTGAAGACTGATTTTTCCGACAGCCTTCAGCCTTCAGTCTATCACCCTGTTTACAAGGATGCCCGGTGCCTCTCTCCCGACCGATAGCCATTGTCACCCATCCCCACTTTCTTGCCCACGACACCGGCGGTGGCGAGCATCCGGAAACACCCGCCCGCCTCAGCGCAATCCTGGCAAAACTGCAGGGTTCGCCGCTCAGGGACCGGCTTGCCATTATCGAGCCCCGCAAGGCCCAGCGGCAATGGCTGACAACCTTTCATGACGAGCATTACCTTTTCCGCCTGGAAGAGTGCGCCCTTTCCGGCAAGACCTATCTTGACCATCCGGACAACCAGCTCTGCTTCGACTCCTACGAGGCGGCCCTGCTTTCGGCGGGCGCGGGGCTCACCGGTATCGACCTGCTTGAAGGCAGGGAAACTCTGGCCTTTTGCGCGGTGCGGCCGCCCGGGCATCACGCCGAAAAAAACCTGGCCCTGGGTTTCTGCTTCCTGAACAACTGTGTGCTGGCCGCCCGCTACTGGCAGCAGCAGTACGGGCGGAGGAGGATTCTGATCCTCGACTTTGACGCCCATCACGGCAACGGCATCCAGAGCGCCTTTGAAGAAGACCCGGAGGTCTTCTACATCAGCCTGCACGAGCATCCCACCTTCAGTTTCCCCGGCAGCGGCTATGCGGAAGAGGCCGGCACCGGCCCGGGACGCGGGACCACCCTGAATATCCCCCTGCCGCCGGGAGCGGACGATCAGATGGTGCTCAATGCCTTTGGCCGAAAAATCGAACCGGCCTTGGCTGCCTTCGGACCGGAACGGATCATCGTCGCGGCAGGCTTTGACGGCCACCGCAAGGATGACATGTCCGGCCTTGCCTACTCCACGGAACTCTACGGCAAGATCGGCGAATACCTGGCCGGTTGGGCGCAAAGGTTCTGCCAGGGCAAGCTGTTGTCCATTCTCGAAGGCGGCTACCATTTGGAAAGCCTGGCCGACAGCGCGGCCACGTATCTCACCGCCCTAAGCAACCACCGTACAGAGGAATAACCATGTTCATCACCCAGCACATGACCAGAAATCCGGTGACCGTTTCCCCGGAAACCACCCTCCCCGCAGTGCGGGAAATTTTTCAAAGAGGCAAGTTCCGCCATCTGCCGGTGGTGGATGGCGGAAACCATTTGGCCGGCATTGTCACCGACCGGGATCTGCGCTCGGCTTCGCCTTCCACGGTGCTTCCCCCAGAGCGGCTCAAGGCCTGTCATTCGGAATTCGACCAGACCCCGGTCAGCGCCATCATGAGCCATGCCTTTTTCACCTTAAACCCCATGTCCACCCTGGACGACGCCCTGATCCTCCTCGACCGGGAGAAAATCGGCGCCCTGCCCGTGGTGGACCAGGAACAGCGGGTCATCGGCATGTTTTCCATGCGCGACCTCATGGCTGCCTACCGGCGGCTTTTCGGCCTTGGCGAACGAGGCAGCGCCATGATCGTGGTGGAGCACGACGGCAAGCGCAAGCCGCTTTCCCGCATCGCCAAGGTGCTTGAAGAGCACAGCATCCGTTTCACCCGCCTCATCCGCACCGAACCGGAAGAGAATATGCCGGAACGCATCTATCTGCGGGTCAACACCTACAATATCAGCGCCGTGCACCAGGCCCTCGGAGAGGCGGGCTTTTCCGTGGTTCTGCCGGAAATTCCCGAATTTGCCGGCTAGCAATAACCTCTTACAGGAAGACGCCATGCTCAAGCCGCTTTTCTCCCCGGAATCCATTGCCGTGCTCGGCGCTTCCCGCATGCCGGGCAAGGTAGGTCACGATATTGTCGCCAACCTGCTGGCCAGCGGTTATGCCGGACGGATCATCCCGGTAAATCCGGCAACCCCGGAGGTGCTGGGGTTGCCCTGCCTGGCCGAGATCAAGAAGGCGAAAGAAAAGATCGATCTCTGCATCATCGCCCTTCCCAGCGGTCTGGTCCTGGAGGCGGTGCGCGATTGCCTCGAAGCCCAGGCCGGGGCAATTGTCATTATCAGCTCCGGCTTCAAGGAAACAGGGGAGAAAGGTGCTGAGCTGCAACAGCGGATCGCCGATCTCTGCCAGAGCCACAAGGTTCCCCTGCTTGGCCCCAACTGCCTGGGGCTTATCAACACCGAAAACCGGATGAATGGTTCCTTTGCCAGCCACATGCCTTCTCCGGGCTCTATTTCGGTTATCTCCCAGTCCGGTGCCATCTGCACCGCTCTCCTGGACCTGGCCGCAGCCCGCCACACCGGCATCGCCAAAATGGTGAGCATGGGCAACAAGGCGGACCTCAACGAAGGGGATCTCTTGATCGCCCTGGCCGGCGACGCGCAGACCAAGGTGATTGTCGCCTACCTGGAAGACATTGCCTGCGGGGACGAATTTGTCAAGGCGGCCACCGAGGCCTCCAGCAAAAAACCGGTGATCATCCTCAAATCCGGCACCACCGTGGCCGGACAGAAAGCAGCCTCCTCCCACACCGGAGTGCTGGCCGGAGCGGAAATCGCCTACGGCGCGGCCTTCATGCGCTCCGGGGTCATCCGGGCCGACAACTTCGAGGCCCTGGCCGACTATGGAGCACTCTTTGCCATGCAGCCCCTGCCCAAGGGCAAGCGGGTGCTGATCATCACCAACGCCGGCGGCCCCGGCACCATGGCCGCCGATGCCGTGGAAAAATCCGGCATGATTGTAGCCACCTTGGACCGTAATACCGCCTCGGCCCTGCGCCAGAAACTACCCTGTGCGGCCAGCATCGGCAACCCCATCGATGTACTGGGCGACGCGGAACCGGACCGCTACGTGGCCGCTTTGGAAGCAGCCCAGGAAGACGGGGCCGTGGACGCCATTGTGGTCATCCTCACCCCCCAGGCCATGACCAGGCCGGCGGAGACCGCCCGGGCCATTGCCGGCTGCCATAAGGGAGACAAGCCGGTGGTTGTCGCCTTCATGGGCGGGGCCGATGTCATGCCGGGCCGCGATGAGCTGGTGGCCGCTGGGTTGCCCGATTATCCTTCACCGGAACGGGCCGTGGCCGCGCTCAAGGCCATGGTGGAATATGCCGCCTGGCGCAAGCGCCCGCCCCGGATGGTGGCCCGCTTCCCTGTGAACCGGCGCAGGGTGGAACGCATCATCACCCGCCGCTTGCGAACCAACCGGTTGCAGATCGGCGAGGTCAAGGCAAAAAGCATCCTGGCGGCCTACGGCTTCCAGATTCCCCAGGGGTATCTTGCCACCAACGCCGGCGAAGCCGTGGAAATAGCCGAACGCATCGGCTATCCGGTGGCCATGAAGATCGTCTCCCCGGACATCATCCACAAATCCGATCTGGGCGGGGTGAGGCTCAACGTGACCAGCGGCGAGGCGGTGGCGGACGCCTACGACCTGATGATGCTCCGCATCGCTCAGCGAGCGCCGGAGGCGTGGATCGAAGGGATCTACGTGGAGAAGATGCTGGCCCGGGGCATGGAGGTGATCATCGGCATGAACCGCGACCCGCAATTCGGGCCCATGCTCATGTTCGGCCTGGGCGGCATCTTTGTCGAGGTCATGAAGGATGTTACCTTCTATCTCGCGCCCATCACCAACGAAGAGGCCGTCCAGATGCTGATGAGTACCCGCTCCTACGAAATCCTCAAGGGCAAGCGCGGGCACAAGGGCGTCGATCTGGCGGGCATTGCCAACGGCTTGCAGCGGATCAGCCAGTTGACCACCGATTTCCCCCAGATCGGGGAGCTGGACATCAACCCCTTCATTGTCGGGGAGACAGGCACCGAACCGGTGGTGGCGGATGCGCGAATGACCTTGCAGAGCTTTGAGGTGGTGCGATGAACAGCCCGAATACCTTTGATCCCGACTGGCAGCAGAAATACAGCGACATGATCGCCACGCCTTACCAGGCTGCAGCCAAAATCAAGCCGGGCCAGCGGGTCTTCATCGGCACCGCCTGCGCCGAGCCGGTGCTGCTGGTCAAGGCCCTTACCGAACGGGCCCGCGAGCTGGCCGACGTGGAGATCATCCAGCTGCTCACCAAGGGCGATGCGCCTTACGCCAGCAGCAACCTGGCCGACTGCTTCTCGGTGAACAGCTTTTTCATCGGGGCCAACATCCGGGAGCATATTCAGCAGGGCTTGGGCAACTACACCCCCATCCTGCTCTCCGATATTCCCATGCTCTTTAACTCCGGCCAGCTTCCCGTAGACGTGGCCCTCATCCAGGTAACGCCTCCGGATGAACGCGGCAAGGTGAGCCTGGGCGTTTCGGTGGACATCGTGAAAAGCGCGGCGGAAAACGCCTCGCTGGTGATCGCCCAGGTGAACCCGATGATGCCCAAAACATTGGGCGACAGCTTCCTTGACATCTACGATCTCGATCTGCTGGTGCCGGCGGCAAGCCCCATCATCGAACGGGAATCCACCCCGGTATCCGAGGATACCCGCCGCATCGGGGAGCACATCGCCGCCCTGATCGAAGACGGCTCGACCATCGAATTCGGCATCGGCCGCATCCCCCATGCCCTGGTGGAGTTTCTGCACCACAAAAAGGATCTTGGCATCCATACGGAGATGCTCACCGACTCCATCATCGACCTGGTGGAATCGGGCGCGGTGACCGGCCAGCGGAAAACCACGGACAAGGGGAGGATCGTGGCCAGTTTCTGCATGGGCACCCAGCGCCTCTACGACTACATCGACAACAACCCCCGCTTCTGCTTCAGGCCCACGGAATACGTGAACGATACCCACATCATCGGCAGGCAGCACAAGATGGTGGCCATCAACATGGCGCTCGAAATCGACCTTACCGGTCAGGTCTGCGCCGACTCCCTGGGCTCTCTCTTCTATTCCGGAATCGGCGGCCAGGTGGACTTCAACCGGGGCGCGGCCCGCTCCATCGGCGGCAAAGCAATCATCGCCATGGAATCAACAGCCAGGGACAAGACCATCTCCCGCATCGTCACCCGTCTCGCCCCTGGGGCCGGAGTGGTCACCACCAGGGGCGAGGTGCATTACGTGGTCACCGAGTACGGCGTTGCCTACCTGCACGGAAAAAGCGTGCAGGAACGGGCCCTGGCCCTGATCAGCATCGCCCATCCCAAGTTCCGGGAACAGCTGTTCAAGGAAGCCATCGAAGCGAAGTATCTCCGCCAGGATCTCGGCGATGTGGAGGGCCGCTTCATGATCGCCTCCAAGGAAATGCACACCATCATGCTTCTTGAAGACGGCACCCAGATCAATTTCCGGCCCGTGCATCTCACCGATGAGCCCAGGATGCGGGACATTCTCTACGCCCTTTCCCAGGAAACCCTCTATTACCGCTTCATGACCCACAGTCAGCGCTTCGGCCACAAGCAGATTCAGAACTTTGTCTACTTCGACCATCGCAAGGACGCGTCCATTGTCGGCACCGTGCCGGAGGCGCACGGCGAGGAGATCATCGCCATGGGCCGCTACTACCTGGACGAAAAAACCAACCGGGCCGAGGTGGCCTTTATTGTCCGCGACGAATGGCAGAACAAGCGGATCGGCACCTTTCTCTTCCGGCACCTGGTCACCATTGCCAAGAGAAACGGCATTGGAGGTTTTTCCGCCGAAGTGCTCCGGGAAAACAAACGCATGCAGGCCATCTTCCTCCATTGCGGCTTTACCGTGAAGAGCAGCCTGGAAGAAGACGTTTACAGCTTCCAGATTGACTTCTGATCGGTTATCATCTTTCCTGGGGGGTAACAATCAGGATACGGAGGGCAGATGGCTTCCCCAGTCCCGGACGATATTACCCAAAAAGTTGTCAGAATCATGGTGGTGGAGGATGTGGATTTCAACCTGGACATCCTCATCAATATCCTTGCCGAGCGGAGCTGGCAGGCCATTGCCGCCGCCAGCGGCGAAGCGGCGCTGAATATCCTTGCCCGGGACACCGATTTCCAGATCGTCCTGATGGATCTTGGCCTGCCGGGCATTGACGGCATGGAGACCACGCGCAGAATCAAAAAAAATCCGGCGACTTGCACAATTCCGGTCATTGCCCTCACGGCCGAGACCAGCATCGAAAGAGAACGGTTTTTAGACGCGGGGTTTAACGGGTATGCGGAAAAAAACTTCGACCCGGAGCAACTTTTCGCCGCCATTGAAAAACATCTCTTCCCTGCCTGCGGAAATCCACGGGAGAAGGGACCAGCCTTGGCGCCCACCCCGGAACATTGCGATCTTGATTTCGAAGCCCTGCTTGCCATCTACCTTGACGAGAACACCCTCTGCCGCATAGCCAAGGCCTTCTTTGCCGATACCGGCAAAGAACTCATCCTGCTTGACAAGGCAATGGCTGTTGGCGACCAGAAAGGGATACTGGCCTGTTGCCACAGCCTCAAGGGAGCGTCCGCGCTTTTCACCGCGAAGAACCTGGGCACAGCGGTGATGGAACTGGAGGCCTGCATCCTGCAAGGAATACAAGAGGAGACCGGCGGCTCGGCCTGGCGCAGGATCCTCGCCGCCCATGAATCGCTGCGCGGGACTGTGGCAAGCCGGCTCAATCTGTCGCTGCAAAATGAATAAGGCATTACCGCCAGCCGCGATTTTCAACCAGATCTTTTCTGCTTCCAGCAACGGAAGCATCCTGAATGCACAGATGCATCCTGACTATTCAACCATCCTGATTGTCGACAATGCCGAGTTTATCCGCATGGTTGCCCGGTTGCGCCTGGAGGGGGCCGGAGTACCGCCCGGGAAGATTCACGAGGCGGAAAACGGGCAGGCGGCTTACGATCTTCTGGTCGCAAAAGGGATAGCCAACATCCTCTGCGATTATGAAATGGCGGTTATGAATGGAATAGAGCTGGCAATCAGGCTCCTCATTACAGAGCAGCGCCTGGGGCTTCGTTTTGTCCTGTTCAGCGGCACCCAGCCGGCCAAGATCACCGCAGCGCTGGCCAAAACCGGGCTGAACATCCCGGTTGTCCCCAAAACCCAACTCAGGGAAAACTGGGTCCAGACAGATTTCATCAACGCCTGGTTTCCGGAACTGGCAATCATCCTCTCTCGGCAATAAAAATAGCACAGCTCATTCCCAAATCCGCCGATAGATATTATAGTGAAAAATGAAACAGCTTCGGTTTTCGCCTGCACACACTGATCATGATCCCTGAGGGGGAACTGAATGAAGATCCTTATTGTCGATGATGAAATAACATCCAGAACCATCCTCAAGAAACATCTGCAGCAGATTATTCCTGGGTGCAAGCTTTTTGAAGCGGCAAACGGCACCGAGGCTATTTTCCGCTACCTGAAATACCAGCCGGATGTCGTTCTCCTTGATCTTGTTATGCCGGTGGTGGATGGCGAAACCTTTCTTGCCATCATCGAGGATGCCTTTCAGAAGGGTTTTCTCAAAAAAGAGCCAAAGGTCATCGTCATTACCAGCTTTGACGACCCCGGCAAGCTCCTTGAAATATCTGGCAGGCCATCGGTGGAAACAGTCATCCCCAAGCCCATCACCCAGGCCACCATCGAACGGCTGAAAACCCTGCTGTGATGACGCCGTTTTGCCCGTGCCTGTCCGAGCCCTGTGTTTCCTTGCGGAAAATACCTGCCGCCCGGTATCCGTTGCAAAGCCCCCCCTTGATTTTTTTAATGACGCATCCCTTGTATCCACTATAATAACGCCAGACAATCCAACAGACTATCCGCACACCAAGGAGGTTCCCCTATGTCTGTCTCCCAGGCAGATTTGAAACAGGCTCTCGCCATTGGCCGGCCACCCAATATTGTCAAGCTTTTCCCCAACTCAAAAGCCCTGATCGTCAGCGGCAAGGTGATCGACCGGGCCTTGCGGGCCAAGGGCAAGGGGATGACCATCGCTGCCAACGGCCGCAACAATTTCATCATCCGCGGAGCCCTGTTGGCCGCGCAACGGGCCAACGCCGCCATCATCATCGAAATTGCCCGCTCCGAGGGCGGGGCAAACGCCTACTGTCCGGTAACTTACTGGAACATGGCCATGCAGGTGGACCAGGCCATGAATGAACTGGGTATCACAGTGCCGGTGGCCATCCACGCCGACCATTACGGGATCAAGAAGGAAACAGATCTTGATTTCGCCAAGGTGGAGATCCCCACCATCTTCGAGGCAGGCATCACCTCCATCGCCATTGACGCCTCCCATCTGCCGGACGACAAGAATCTTCTGACCAATCTGGCCCTGACGCAGCTGGTCCCGGCCTGGGCAGGTCTGGAAACGGAGATCGGCGAGATCAAGGGCGACCAGGGGCTTTCCACCCCGGCGGAAGCGCTTTTTCTCATCCAGGGGCTCAACGCCCACAACATCTTCCCCGACTGGATCGCCTTGAACAACGGCACCACCCACGGGATCGAAGAAAGCGGCCAGGGCATTCAGGTGGGACTCACCGCCGAGGTTCACGCCGGTCTGGCGCGATACCATATCTCCGGCGCCCAGCACGGCACCTCGGGCAACAGCTCGGAAAGGCTGCGGGAGATCGCCGCCAAGACCTCCACCACCAAGGCCAATGTCGCCACGGCCCTGCAGATGGTTGCCTGGGGCTTGCAGGTGAACGACTACGGCAATGCCATCCTTGACGAAAACGGCAATTTCATCAAGGTGAAGGATGCCGGAGTCACCGAGAACATGTGGCAGCAGATGGTTGCCTACGCCGAGGCAAACGGCTGGAAAAAAGGCAACTACAAGAGCCTGAACCTGCCCTTTGAACCGAAGCTGATGGGGCAGCCCAGAATGATCCGGGAACGGATGGTGAAACGGGTAGAGGATTTTGTCTACAATCTGCTGGTCGATGTCTTCAACGCCCAGGACAGCGCGCCATTGGGAATCCAGGCCATTCTGGAGAAGGGTTCACACGACATGGGGCCCAAGGTTGGACGCATCGAGGATCCTGCCGAGTGGAGCGGAGAAAAGATCGCCAGGAGGGCAGCCAACCTCGGAGGCGACAAAGGACCGGCAGGGAATTTTGACGATTGAACAGTCGGGCCCGGAATTTTTCCCGCCCCATTGTTCCTGCTGTTGTCCGTAATTGCATCAGCCGCCGGTCTTGCGACCGGCGGCGTTTTTTTGAAGACCGGCTACCGGATCAGGGTGCTGGCCCAGACCATTGCCAGACAGGCAAAGGGAAGGGCACTGTAGGAAAGCAGCACATCCTTGACCGGATAGTTGAAATCAAAGACGTGCAGGCTGAAGGCTGCTCCGTACAGCCAGGCGTAGAGAACGATCGCCAGGGTTCCTCCGCCTTCCAGCCAGAAATTAACCCCGAGATCAAACCAGAAAACCAGGGCGACCAGACTCATGGCGCAGAGAAGAAGCTGAACCAGCTCATAAACAGCCTTGGCCATCACATACAGGATATTAAAAAAACCAATCCCGCCAAAAAGCAGCGAGGCGCAGACCAGGGCAAGAACCCCGAGCAGGCCTCCCCCAAGAAGCGCCATCTGGTGTGCGGCAAGAAAGCCGAACAGCGGCGCAAGCACCTCCGCGGAGGTAAGCCCGGCGAAATGAAAGGCCACGACCGCGCAGCCGGAAATGAAAAAATTTCGGCCCATCTATGCAAATACCATATAGGAAGATCCCGCCAGCCAGGGGGTCATTCGGTCACAAAGCCGATGGCGCGATCAAGTTTGTGGAGAAATGCGAAGCCCTGCCCTTTCTTCTCAAGCCGGGCCGCCTTGACCACTGCATCAAAGACCGCATCCGTCTGTTCATTTTTGGTAATAATCAGAATGATCTCTTTTTCCGGCTTGATGAACATCCCGGAAAACCCAAGTTTTTCGCGGATGCCTGTGCCCCTTCCATAATAGAGCGTCGCCCCCTCCGCGCCGGCGTGCATCGCCGCCTCCACCACCCGGTCGGCCTCGCCGCGCTGCACGATACAGGTTATCAGGTTCGGATTCACACTTTCCATACATCCCCCTTCCTTATGAACTGACGCGCCGTAAGGCAGACCATTCGACGCCTGAAAACAATCACCTGCTCGACATGGAGACAGTCAGCCACCTCCGGCATAGCCTGGAGGTGACCTTAAGGGAATTATCGAGCCGGAGGGGTATATTGTCAAGCATTCAATGATGGCGGTAATTTTTTCTCCCCAGGCTCAGCAACGCTCCGGCACCAGCAATCACCTTGGGCTACATCCATGTTGTCGGGAGTCCAAGGAACATCTCAACATTCCGTTAGATTTTTCAAATGATTTTTGCTATCTTTATTACATGAACACCATACAGGTCGCCCGGCTACAACCGGAATAACGGGAGCGATTCGACGGCCATTCAATCGGATAAAATAACCCCGTTGGCCGAATGTTCGATACCACTGCCGGCAAAACCTTCTTGTCCGACCGGGAGACGCTGATGCGGATACAATTTGTCCTGCTGATGCTCTTGCTTCTGTGCCAGGCAACCCCTCTTTATGCACAGCCACCGCTCAGACTGAACACTTTCACCGGCCCGCCGCTTTCCACCCCCGACCACACCGGCTATTACGACCGGATCCTCCTTGAAGCATTCAGCCGGTTGAAGATTCCCATCGCCATCGGGCACCTGCCGGCGGAGCGTTCATTGCAAAACGCCGACAGCGGCATCGACGACGGCGACTTCGTCCGTGTCGCCGGACTTGAACAACGCTATCCCAATCTGGTCATGGTGCCGGAAAAAATCGACGATTTCGAGTTTGTCGCCTTTACCAGGACCATCAACCTGCCCACCGACAGCTGGAAGGCGCTTACCCCATACCAAGTAGGCATTGTCCGCGGCTGGAAGATTCTGGAGCAAAACCTGGCCGGGGTCAAGAAACTTACCGAGGTAAGGGATCAGAAACAGCTTTTCACCCTGCTCAAAAATGGCAGAGCCGATGTGGTGGTCTATGCCCGCGCGGAAGGCCTCGGTCTGCTCGGACAACTCGGCATTGCCGATGCCCGAATCCTGGAGCCGCCGCTGGCCGTGCAACCCATGCACCTCTATCTCAACAAAAAACACGCCGGACTGGTGGCCCCGCTGGCCGCGGTCCTGAAAAGCATGAAAAAGGAAGGCGCCTTCGCGGCCATTGCCCGGCAGACAATAGCGGCTCCTCTTTCCGGGAAGAATCATCGTGCGCATCATTAAATCCACCATCGGCGCCAAGCTCATCCTGGCCTTGCTTGGCTGCGGCGTACTTCTGATCGTGGCCACCGCCACCATCCGGTTTTATTACGACTACAACCGCGAAATGCGCCTCCTGAACGCACGGGTGCACGAGGTGGAGCAGAGTAATATTTCCGCCCTGGAGAACAGTATCTGGCTCGCCGACTGGGAAATGGTGCGGGTTCAGGCCGAGGGCATCCGGCGGCTCCAGGAGATCCGCCGGGTGGAGGTGGTGGCCGATGGCCGGGTGATCGCCGCGTTCGGAGGAGTGGTTGCGGATACGGCCCCCCGGCATATTTTCCCGCTGGTTTATTGGTACAATAACCGTGAAATTTCCCTGGGCACGCTGACCCTGTATACGGATGAGGATGCTGTCCGCCTGCGGTTGCTCGGCTCGGTCATCGTGACGCTGGGTATCCAGATGGTCACCATCCTCATCATCTCCTCCGTTCTCTTTTTTCTCTTTCATCGGCTGGCCGGCCGCCACCTCATCGCCATTACCCGCCAGCTTCGCGTCTTCGGCCAGGAACAGATGGAAACCCCGCTGGTGCTGGACAAAAAGCCGGCTGGCAGCGGAGGGCTGGACGAAATCGATCAGGTGGTTGCTTCATTCAACGAGATGCGGCACAACCTGCATCGCTCCTTTGAGGAACTGCGGCAGGCCAACGAGAAGCTGGTGCGGGAAAACCAGGAACGGGTCAAGGCGGACGCGGCCCTGCGCGAGAGCGAAACACGCTACTCGCTTTTGGTAAACGCCATCCCTGAAGTTTTCTGGATGGTTTCCGCCGACTTCAAGCAGGTTCTCTTCATCAGTCCGGCCTACGAGCAAATCTGGGACCGAAGCTGTGAAAAATTGAAGGCCGAGCCCAACGGATGGCTGGCGGCGATCGAAGCAGAAGACCGGCCCGGGATTGCCGCGGTGATCGACTCCATCGGCAAGGGACAGGTGGAACAAATCGATTTTCCTCAATACCGGATCAGACGGCCGGACGACACCCTGCGGTGGATCAAGTCCAAGGGCGTACCGCTCCGGGACGAAACGGGCAAGGTGTGGGGCGTTGCCGGCCTCTCCGAGGACATCAGCAAACGCCTCCTGGCCGAGGAGGAAAAGACCAGACTTGAATTCCAGCTGCGCCAGGCACAGAAGATGGAGGCCATCGGGACCCTGGCTGGCGGCATTGCCCATGATTTCAACAATATTCTCTCCATCATCTTTGGCTATAACGAATTGGCCATAATGGAGACGGATCCGGAAAAACGCCTGCTCCACCTTAAGGAACTAAAAAAGGGGGCGACAAGGGCCAGGGAACTGGTTGCACAAATCCTGGCCTTCAGCCGTAAGGCAGAACTGCGGAAACAACCCCTGCAGGTGTCGCTGATCGTCAAGGAAGCCCTCAAGATGCTGCGCGCCTCCATCCCGGCCACCATAGAAATCAGGCAGGAGATCGTCTCCGATGGCATAATTTTGGCCGACCCCTCCCAGATCCATCAAATCGTCATGAACCTGTGCACCAATGCCTACCAGGCCATGCGCGAAACCGGGGGAACTCTTGCCGTCTCTTTAAGGGAAACGAAGATAGGGGCGGGAGAATACGGCTATGCCAATCTCAACCCGGGAAATTATCTAAAACTCGAAGTGAGCGATACAGGCTGCGGCATTGATCCGAAAATACAGGGGAAAATCTTTGACCCCTACTTCACGACCAAGAAGCAAGGGGAAGGAACCGGAATGGGGCTTGCCGTGGTGCATGGCATAGTTAAAAGTCATCATGGGCATATTACGGTTTACAGCGAACCGGGGAAAGGGACGTGCTTCAATGTCTATCTGCCCCTGAGCGAACAAAACGGTGCGGCGATATTACCGGACAGAACAGAACCTAAAAAATGCCCGGGAAAAGGGGAACGGATTCTGTTCGTTGATGACGAAGAACAAATTCGTGCCGTTGTTGAGACCATTTTAACGCACAACGGCTATAAGGTGACAACCTGTGCCGATGGAGTCCGGGCTTTGGCGGAATTCAAAAAAAAGCCCGACCAATTTGATCTGGTGATTACCGACATGACCATGCCTGCCATGACCGGCGCCGAACTGGCACAAAAAATCATGTCCTTAAGCCCTCGAACGCCGGTCATTCTTTGCACCGGCCAGAGTGAGCTCATCAACCGGGAGAAGGCCCTGGCCATGGGAGTGCGCGATTATCTGAACAAACCGGTCCTGATGGAAACGCTTCTTGGGGCGGCAAGGAAAGCCCTTGACTCTGGCAACTCACCCCTTGATTACCGCCAGGGGGCGTAGTTCAACCAAGACCTCCACCAGATCAAGCTGGTTGTCGATCACCTCAGCAATATCCTTGTAGGCCCCGGCCGCCTCTTCCAGATCACCGACCGAGCGGATGGCATGGATGATTCCCTGGTCATCCAGCCGTTTCTTTTCCTGCTCCAGATTCAGCTGACGCTGGGCCTGCTTGCGGCCCATCTTCCTGCCTGCGCCATGGGCGCACGACGTAAAACTCTCCTTGTTGCCCTTGCCGCGCACGATATAGCTGGGAGTCCCCTGGGAGCCTGGGATAATGCCGATCTCCCCGGCCTGGGCCCGGGTTGCCCCTTTGCGATGGACCAGGACATTTTTGCCGAAATGCACCTCCATGGCCGCATAGTTGTGGGCAATGTTGAGCATGGGTTCAAAGAATACCGGCGGCGCCACGGCCAACAGGGCATCCTTGATCCGTTCCATCATCATCTTCCGGTTGGCATAGGCAAAGTCGACGCAGTACCGCATCTCGCGCAGATACTGCTGGCCGGCCTCGCTGGCAATGGGCAAAAAAGCCAGCTGCCAGTTCGGGGAAATCTTTGCCCCCCACCGCTTATTCAGATCCATGGCCAGGTGATTATAATAATTGGCGACCTTGAAGCCGATATTGCGGCTGCCGGAATGGACCATGAGCCAGACATGGCCGTCATTGCCCTTCTGGATCTCGATAAAATGGTTCCCTCCCCCCAGGGTGCCCAGCTGAGTAAGCCCGCTTTGGTATTGGCTGGCAACAATGGGCAGATCACCAAGAGGGACCTCCGTCTGCGGCATGAGGCTTGTTTTTTGCTTATGCTGGTGGTGCTTGAACCCAAGGGGAACGGTTCTTCTGATCTCACTGAGCACCATTTTCAGCTTTTCCGAAGAGATTCCGGACAGCGAGGTCCGCACCGCGCACATGCCGCAGCCGATATCAACCCCAACCGCATTGGGGATCACCACCTCTTCCGAGGCCATCACCCCGCCGATGGGCATGCCGTATCCCAGATGGGCATCGGGCATCACGGCGACATGGTGGAAGACAAAGGGGAGATTGGCGAGATTTCTCGCCTGGGAAAAGGCCCCGGCATCCATATCGTCAAGCCAGAGCTTGATCGGCTGTTTCTCGGTGGTGATTACCTGTTTCATCGAAAAGTCCCTCCCTGCCCCTGTTGTTGCCGCTGATTCAGGACGATCCCCGCTGTGCCGTGCGCTTTGCTCGGACCACCTTCTTCGGGCCGAGCGGTCGCACTTTCCCCGGCGCAGCGGTGTGACGGTGTTCCAAAACCTGCCGCTGCCTGCTCCGTTCTCCGCTGTTCCGGGCCACGGGGATAGCCTGACGGGTCTCGCGGTCCAGGCCGGTGACATACATGGCTGTTGCAATCGTCCCCGGTGTGGGGGTGAAATCCTGAAACTGCCGGACCGCGAGGCCGAGATCACCGAGGCGCCCTGCCATCTTCTCCATGTCGGCGAGGGCGCAGCCCGGATGCGAGGCGATCAGATAGGGGGTGAAATGAAAGTTTTTCCCCGTCTTTTTGCCGATCTCCCGGCACAGGGCAAGGAATTCCTCAAGCACCGCCGATCCCGGCTTGTGCATGAGCCGCAGCACCTTGTCCTCCGTATGTTCCGGCGCAATCTTCATCGCCCCCGGAGTATGATGCAGCAGCAATTTTTGCAGCAACTGCGGAGTCCTGGTCAACAACTCCATGCGCAGCCCGGAGGAAACGAAAAGATGTTTGACCCCACCACAGCCTGCCACCGCCTCCAGCAGACCGAGCATCGCCTGCTCGTCGATCTTCAGAAATTTACACACCTTGGGATACAGGCAATCATGGCGCTTGCAGGGCTGCGGACTGCCGCATCCCGTGCCGTACAGGTTGGCAGTCGGACCGCCCAGATCGCTGATGGTGCCGGAAAAATCCTTGTCCCCGGCAAGACGCTTCGCCTCCCGGAGCACGGACTCGCGGCTCCGGCTGATGATCTTCGGCCCCTGGTGCCTGGAGATGGCGCAGAAGGAGCAATTGCCGCAACAACCGCGAACAATGGTGATCGAATCCCGGATCATCCGGCAGGCCGGCACATCGCCGCAGGAGGGATGAGGTTTGCGGGTGAAAGGCAGACAGTAGAGACCATCCAGCTCCGCCGTGTCCAGCGGTGCGGCCGGCTGGTGCTGGACAACCCAGGCTGCCTGCTGCCGCTGCAGCAAGGGCTCGTCGGCATAGGCCCTGGCCTGGCGGTCCACAATGAGTTCGGCTTCAAGAAACAGGGGCAGGTCCGCCTGAATTTCCGCCCAGGAAGGCAGAAGCATGGGCGCGAAAATCCCCCGCGTTGCCAGCTCCTTTTCCGTCAACCGTTCACAGGTGCCGGGAATACCGGCCAGGTCCCTCCCCTTGGCAAGCCGGGCCGCCGTCTCCAGCACCGCCCGCTCCCCCATGCCATAGATCAAAAGATCACCCTTGGCGTCGGTCAGAACCGAACCCCGAAGCCGCTGCTGCTGGTAATCATAATGCACGAACCGGCGCAGGGAAGCCTCGATGCCGCCCAGAACCACGGGCACCTCCGGGAACGCGGCCCTGGCAAGGTTGCTGTACAGGATGGTGGCCCGGTCCGGCCGCCGCCGCATCTTTTTTTCCGCCGCAAGGCCGAAATAGGGGTTGCCGCCGGGGGAATAGTCATCGCGGTCCCGGACCTTGGCGTTGCCGCTGTAATTGGCCACGATGGAGTCCAGGTTGCCCGCGGTTATGCCGAAGAAGAGACGCGGCGCGCCGAACTGCCGGAAATCATCCGGGACATGATGCCGCGGCTGGGAGAGGATGGCCACCCGGTAGCCGTTGGCCTCAAGCAGGCGAGCGATCAAGGCCACGCCAAAGGAGGGATGATCCACATAAGCATCCCCGGTAACCAGCACCACATCAACATATTTCCAGCCCCGGGCTGCCATCTCCGCCCCTGAGGCCGGCAGAAAATCTCCGGTTTTTTCGTGGGCCACTGTTTTTCTCCTCTTGCGGACAAAATAAAGGTACTGCTATCCAACATGGCTTATAATCGAACCATGATATGGTATAAAGCAGGAATCGAGACCGCTGCCCTGCACCGTGCAGAACATCACGGCAACCTGATCCGGCGGCTCCCCACGCAACAAACAGGTTGCTTTTCCTGGGAGACCGGATTTATTACTATCAGCATTTGTTAATAATACCAGAAATTCAACCCGCAGGACACCCGGTATGGATTCAGCAAAGCCCATGGCTGGCGGCATCCCCATGGTCAATATAGACGGCGCCAGAATTCGCCGGATCAGGGAAGAAAAAGGACTGACCCAGCTCTATGTTGCCACGGTGGTCGGGGTCACCACCGACACCATCTCCAGATGGGAAAACCGCCGCTATCCAAACATCAAAAAAGAAAACGCCCTGAAACTGGCCGAGGCCCTGGAAGCCCAACTTGCGGATATTATTGACCACGGCCAGCCAACAACCGTAACGGAGACACCCAGGCAGGAAGACATCCCGCCTCAACCAGCCGTGCCGGAGGCCAAACCTGCGCCAACCGTTCCAGAGGCGCCGCCTGCGCCAGCGCCCGAACCAGACGCGCCGCCAACCGCACCGGCAGCAGCACCGGCAGCAGCCCCACCGCGCATGCTTCGCCTGGCCTCGCAGCCTGTAATCATCCTGTTCGCCGCCGTTCTGTTGCTTGCCTTTGCCGGCCTCACCCTGCTCTGGTGGTATACCGGAGACGACGGGGAAGGCCAGGTGACGGCCGTCAGAACCCTGCCCGCGCACGCAACCCCCGGCATCGCCTTTCCGGTGGTCATTGAAGTGACAAACAGCGCTTCCAAACCCTTTTCCCTGATCCTCAAGGAAACCCTGCCCCCAGGCTGCATCCCGGTCCAGGGTAAACCCCAGTTTGCCTCCCAGGAAAATACTCCCCCGGTTCTCAAATGGATCGGCAAAATCAACGGTGAGCATGCCGTGTACAGCTATCTGGCCAAACTCCGTCCGGACACGAAGATGGAAACCGTCCATCACTTCACCGGAGGCGTCACGCTCCGCTCGGACGACAACCCCAGCATTCCGGTCTCAGGGAACGATTCCCTGCAAGCAAGCCCCTTCCATTGGGCGGACAGCAACGGCGACGGCCGGATAGACGACGAAGAACTGCTTTCCGTGTATGAGACCTATGGCGGAATTGAAGGTCTGCATTTCGGCAAGAAGCTGATCGAGGAGATCTGGGCGTCCAAAGGCTACCGCTGGGATCCGGAGACGCGCACCTATGATATTCTCCACTAATCACCCTACAGGAGGAAAAAAATGACGGCTAAAAAAATCCATGCCGGCGCCCCTGGCCTGCTATTCCTGGCGCTGCTCCTGCTTCTGTCCGTGCCAGCACCCCTGCGCGCGGGCGAGGCTCTGGTCAGCGGGCAATACCTCAGTGGCACCGGTCAGGATATCCAAATGCGGATCACCGTTGCCAACCCAGCCCCCACCACCCTGATTGTCATCCAGAATCTCCCCACGGGAACAATGATCGACGCCGCCTCGCCCGCATTCAACCAGTACGATGCGGACAAAGGCGAGGTGAAATGGCTGCTGACCCAGGTCGCTCCAGGCAGTTATACTTTAAGCCTGCATCTGTCGCGTCCCGTCGCTTCCGGGCAAATCAGCGGAGAAATCCGTTACAAGGATCCGGCCAATGGCCGCCTGACAAATCTGCCGGTCAAGCCTTGAGCCTGGAAACCGCAAGCAGCAGGAGGAAATGCGGACCATGCCCCCTGATGATTTGCTGAACCGCCGTAAATTTCTTGCCGATTCCGGAAGGCTGCTGGTCATGATCTCTTCCTTCAGCGCCCTGTCCTGCGCCTGCACCAGTGAAAAAAAAGGAGAACCTCGGCTCGCCGGGCTTGTCATTGACCAGGGCAGGCTCGTTCTTGACCTGAACGAAAGCCTTTACAGCGCGCTCAACACCATTGGCAACGGCCTGAAGCTCGAAATTACCCAACAGGAAAAACCGCTCATCATCACCAGGGTCTCGGAAACACGGGTCGCGGCCTTTTCCTCGCAATGCACCCACGCCGGCTACGAAATTATGCTGCCGGAACATGGGGTACTGACCTGCGCAAGCGGGCACGGCGGAGCCTTTGACCTGGAAGGCAGAGTGCTGACAGGACCGCCCAAAAGCAATCTGGCAAGCTACCCGGCCCAACTGATCGCCAACCGGGTCTATGTAACCTTGTTCAGCTGATCGCGCGGAAAGGGTTATTGGGAAGAACCACATTGATCTTGCGCATCTTTGCCCTGATCAGGTATGGTGTTGCCCCGTACCTTCCCTTGCAAGCAAAATAATATCGCCATCTAGACGATCAAAACGGCATAAAGAGCCGTAAGGCATTGACCAAGAAAACATTGGCTATTGCCTAACAGCTCCTAAAAACACCAAGGACACCCCAGATGAAAAAAATAGCAGTATTGGCCGGCGACGGCATCGGCCCGGAAGTCATGCAGGAAGCGCTCAAGGTTCTGGACGCGGTCCAGAAGAAATTCGGGTTCAACCTGTCTTACGAACATGCGGATGTGGGCGGCTGCGCCATCGACCGACACGGCGAGGCTCTGCCCGCCACGACTCTCGCCCTGTGCGAGGCCAGCGACGCCATTCTCTTTGGCTCGGTGGGCGGCCCCAAATGGGAATCGCTGCCCCCGGCCCAGCAGCCGGAACGCGCCGCCCTGCTGCCGCTGCGTAAACATTTCGAGCTGTTCTGCAACTTCCGGCCGGCGAGGATCTTCAAATCCCTGGCCGCGGCCAGCCCGCTCAGGGCCGACATCGTGGGGGACGGTTTTGACATCCTCTGCGTGCGTGAACTCACCGGAGACATCTACTTCGGCCAGCCCAAGGGAAGGGAAGGTTCCGGCCCCAACGAAAAGGCCTACGACACCATGGTCTACCACCGCTGGGAGATCGAACGCATTGCCCGCCGCGCCTTTGCGGCGGCCCGGTTGCGCCGCAAGATCGTCACCTCGGTGGACAAGGCCAATGTCCTCACCACCATGGTGCTCTGGCGGGAGGTGGTCATCGAGATCGCCAAGGAATACCCGGATGTCAGCCTGAACCATATCTATGTGGACAACGCCACCATGCAGCTGGTCAAAAATCCCCACCAGTTCGACGTCATGCTCTGCGGCAACATGTTCGGCGACATCATCTCCGACGAATGCGCCATGATCACCGGCTCCATGGGGCTGCTCGCCTCGGCCAGCCTCAACGAAAAGGGCTTCGGTCTCTACGAGCCTGCGGGCGGCTCCGCCCCGGACATTGCCGGCAAAGGCATTGCCAACCCCATCGCCCAGATCCTCTCCGCCGCCATGATGCTGCGTTTCAGCCTGGATCAAGGGGCTGCGGCGGACGCCATTGAAAAGGCGGTTGCCGCGGTGCTCGACCAGGGCGTGCATACCCCGGACATTGCCGTGGACAAAAGCAAGGCTGTCGGCACCGTAGCCATGGGCGATGCCATTGTCAGGGAATTGCAGCAGTAGGACGGAAAAAAATCCACTGGCCCAGTGCCCAGGGCCTCCACATTTTTCTATGAATTTTGCAACGAAAGAGGATCATCATGAGCGAATTGACCGCCACAATGACAACGAGCAAAGGCACCATCACCATCAGGCTGTTCGCCGAGAAAACCCCATATACCGTGGCGAATTTTGCCAATCTCGCTCGGCGCGGTTTTTACAACGGCCTCAAATTCCACCGGGTCATCCCGGATTTCATGGTGCAGGGCGGCTGCCCCAAGGGCACCGGCACCAGCGGCCCCGGCTACGATTTTGAGGATGAATTCGACGCAAGCCTGAGGCACAACAAGCCGGGCATCCTTTCCATGGCCAATGCCGGACCGAACACCAACGGCAGCCAGTTCTTCATCACCCACGTTCCCTGCCCCTGGCTGGACGGTAAGCACACGGTTTTCGGGGAAATCGCCGGCGAAAAAGACCAGGAAGTGATCGACAGCATCCGGCAGGGTGACACCATTACCGCGGTGACCATCGAGGGAGATCTGAGCGAAATTTTTGCAAAAGCCCAGGACAAGCTCAAGACCTGGAATCTCGCCATAAGCCAGAGGTTCCCAACCCTTGCTGCGGCGGAATAAGGCATAGACCGAGAGCGCTTTCTTCCGATCACAGACATAAAAAAAGGCGGGGTCTCCCCGCCTTTTTTTATTATCACCTCAATACAAAACAGAATCAGGGCAGCATCTTCAAACTTTGTGCCGCATTGATATTACCATTGGCAGCCGCCTTCTGGTACCACTTCTTGGCCTCGCCCATATCCTGCTTCACCCCGCCCCCGATCTCATACATATAGCCAAGATAATACTGGGCCTCCGGATCGTTCTGCTTGGCGGCCTTCTGCCACCATTTGATCGCCTCCAGGTCGCTTTTCTTCACGCCCTTGCCAAGGCTGTACATGAAGCCAAGCCGGTACTGCGCCTTGGCCTGTCCCATCTCCGCCGCCTCGACGAAAAGTTTGTGGGCCTGCGCATAGTCCCGGGGAACCCCGTCGCCTTTAAAAAAACGCAACCCTTCTTCGTACAAAGTATTTTTGTCCTTGGCAACCGGCTTCGGCGGAAGGGGAGGAACAGCCTTGGCAACATGCTCCATCTTTGGCGACTCCTTCACTTCCGCCTTAAGCTTTTTCTCCTCCGGCGCCAATGTCTTGGGCTCTGCTTGGACATGCGGTGGTTCAAGTTTTACTTGGGGCGGCGGCGAGACAGCCGAGGCAACCTTTTGCCCGGCCTGCAACTGCGCCTTGGCCGAGGCGAGCCCTTTTCCCGCGGCAAGGGTCCACCACTTCCTGGCCTCATCCGGACTCCTGGCAACCCCCTTGCCCTGACTATACATGGTGCCAAGCCGGAACATGGCCTCGGCCTGCCCATTTTCAGCCGCCTGCTGATAGAGTTTTGCGGCTTGCCCCAGGTCTTGCTCCATGGGGTCTGTCCCTGCCTCATATTTCACGGCCTGGGCATAAACAGAATCGGGTCCGCCCTGACCGGGCGCGTTCCAAACCCGGATGGTACCATCCAGCCCAGCGGAAATGAGATATTTCCCGGAGGAGGGAATGGCCAGGGCAGTCACGGCAAGATCGTGTCCTTCATAAAAGTTGAACAGCTTGCCCCCGGTTCTCTGCCAGGACAAAATATCCCTGCTTTGGGTGGCGGCCATGACATAACGGCCATCGGGAGAATAAACTACGCTGTTCACCGGGTCGAGCTCCGGGTCTCGTAACACCCGCAAGCGCTCACCGGTCTCGGCATCCCAGGCATATACCGATCCGTCCCTGCTTCCGGTGACAAACTCCTTGCCGTCAGGGGAAAAAGCCACACACAACACCCAGTCGGCATGTCCTTGGATTGAACGGATCAAACGCACATTGACCGCATCCCACATGTCGATCTTTCCGCCCCAGTCCTCGGTGGTGACAATCTTTTTGCCGTCCGGCGAATAGGCAAGGGCCAGAAGATTCTCCTTGCTTTCCGCCTCAGTGGTTTCAAGGGTGCCGTATTTCACGTTCCAGATACGGAGGCTGTTATCGTTGCTCACAGAGGCAATGCGATTGCCGTCCGGGGAAAAAGCCAGGTCATTGATCTGCTGGGTGTGCCCCCGCATGTCCTGCAGCAGTTGGCCGTTTGCCAGATCCCATATCTGCACGGTATGGCCACGCCGCCCGCCTTCGTTCACCGCTGCGGCAAGCAACCGGCCATCAGGAGAGAAGGCCACGTTATCCGCGCTTTCCAAATCCTTGCCCAAGGTAAGCAGAGCCTTGCCCGTGTTAAAATCCCAAACCTTGACGGATCCATTATCACCGGCAGAGGCAATTTTTTGGCCATCGGGAGAACAGGCCACCCCATTGATAATCTCTGCCTTTTGTCCCTGGATGGTTTTCACAAGATCGGGGTTGTCCGAGGCACCGGATGGTGTGGCCCAGACAGCAAGGAGAAGACACCCCGCCAAAAAAACAAAACCCATCTCCCGAGCAACCGAATTCCCCCTCCTGCACGAAAAAATACGCTGCAACACGGCCATGCCACCTCCATCGAGTTCTAGGTGTAACGCGAATCAGAAAGAAACGGACTGATATGACGGCTTGTCACCTCTCTGCCCATAACGCACCATTGTATATGCAGAATGACCAGGAAAACAAGCAGGATATTTAGACATAAAAAAAGGCAGGCAGATACCGTGGTATCCACCTGCCTTGTTAGGCGCAACAATCGCCCGTGCTTATTTTAGGAGCCGCTATGAAATAATAACCGCTTTCCCGACCCTTCCTCGCAACTCCCTCGGCGACATTATTTATTTTACAACGGCTTGGCCAGTTCCTTGACCTTGTCGACTTCCTCCTTGAAAGAAGCAACCTCTTTCACGCCGGGCACGGATTCTTCCGCCTCGCGCAGTCCTTTTTTAAAGGAAGAGATGGCCTGCCCAAGACCGGAGCCGATTTCCGGCAACTTCTTCCCGCCAAAGACCAAAAAAGCGATCCCCAAGATAACAATCAATTCCGGAGTACCCAAGCCAAACATATCCATCCTCCTTTTGTAGAATCATTACAAACAAACACGCAGTATCGTTTCAGGCGGAACCGGAGCCCCCTTCCTTGTTTTTTCCTTCGATTTTTTCCTGCTTGTCCGCATCCTGTGTGGCTTTTTTAAAGTTCTTGATACCCTGCCCGATTCCCGATCCGATTTCAGGCAGTTTGCCCGCGCCAAAGATGATGACGATTATCACCAGAATAACAATGAGTTCCGGCATTCCAAGTCCAAACATGAGAAACCCCTTTCAGCTGGCGACGATTATGGTGGATCAGCCCGACCGTACAACCAAGGGACAAACCCATTTATTAATATGTACACCATAAAGGGGCAAATAAGCAACTCCATTTTCATTTTGAATGTTTCAGCCACGCGGGTGTGACTTGACGAAATTCCTGTTTACACCAGTAATACTTTGTATTACGATCGTCTCACATCTCCTTTCATCCCTCCAGAGGAAAGACATGCGCACGAAAAAACCCGAGACCATCACCTTCAAGGCCGATGAAACACTGGCCGAAGCCCTGCACAAGGTGCCGAATAAATCAGAATTTATCAGAAACGCCATCCTGAATGCCCTAGAAAATGGCTGCCCGCTCTGCCAAGGGACCGGCATTCTGACCTCGGAACAACGCACCCACTGGGCCAAATTCCTCAACACGCATTCCCTGCAGAAATGCGATGCCTGCAAGGCCGTGCATCTGGTCTGCGGAACGGACGAAATTCCATGCCAACATTAAACCTTTCCAGACTCTTTTCCGCCGCTGTTCTTTTTCTATCCATTGCCTGCGGGACAACCATCGGCATGGCCGCGACAGGGCCAGCGGCTAAAACGCAGATCTTCGTCACCGTGCCGCCCCAGGCATATCTTGCCGAAAGAATCGGCGACGATGCAGTGGAGGTGCACATCCTGGTCGGCAAAGGGCAAGACCCGCACACCTTTGAACCAACCCCGCGCCAGGCCGCCGCCCTGGCGCGGGCCGGCCTGTTTTTCACCGTGGATATCCCCTTCGAGAAGCAACTGGTGGCCAAGGTCACGGCCAGCAATCATAATTTGCAGGTTGTCGACTCCACCAGGGGCATTGTCAGATTGCCGCTTACGGAGCCCGACCACGACGAAGAACCAATCAAAGAAACACACTCCGGCAGTGAAGCAGACCCCCATACCTGGCTGGCCACGGATAACCTGCGGATCATGGCCGACAACATGGCGGCGGCCATGATCGCCGCGATGCCGGCCCGCAAAAAGACCCTGCAGAAAAATCTCGCCTCCCTCCAGAACGAGATCCGCGCCCTGGACAAACGTCTGAGCGCGGTCCTGAGCCCTTCCCGGGGCAAGACCTTTTACGTGTTCCATCCGGCCTTTGGCTATTTTGCCCATGCCTATGGCCTGAAACAGAAGAGTGTGGAAATCAACGGCAAATCCCCCACCCCGAGGCAGCTTACCGCTCTTGTCCGTCAGGCCAGGCAGGACGGGGTGCGCACCATCTTTGTTCAGCCGCAATTCGACAGCAAGAGCGCCGATACCGTGGCCCAGGCCATCAACGGGGCCGTGGTCCCCATCGACCCCCTGAATCAGGACGTGTTGCACAATCTCGCCACCATTGCTGCCGCTATTGAGCAATCGCTGAGGGGGGCACCCC
>JAJZRF010000015.1 GCA_021847425.1 Deltaproteobacteria bacterium
GATAGAGCAAGGCGAAAATGCGTTCTTCGCGCTGTGCGTCCCGGATGGAGTTTTCAAGCTTCTCGAAAAAAAGATTGCGGTTGGCGACTTCGGTGAGGGCATCATAATGAGCCATTTTTTTCAGCGTGTGTTCGGTTTTTTTAAGCTCGGTGATGTCATTGAATACGCAGATAATTCCCTCCAGGGTTCCGCGTTCATGGTGCATGGCTGAACCTGAAAAATGAGCGGGAAAGCGGCGGCCGCTTTTGGTAAGGCAGGTAATCTCCCGGTCTTTCATGGGGCCATTCTTTGCCAGGGTGTTGATGAGGTTTGTGGAGAAAAGCGATTCATTTTCCGGGGTAAGCAGGGTGGTGACCATCTTGCCGAGCAGTTCACCTTCATGGTAATCGAACATCTCCAGCGTCCGTTGGTTCACGGTCTGAATGGTGCCGGATGGGGAGACAACCACAAGCCCGCCGGTCATGTTTTTTATGATGTTATCGACATATTTTTTAGAGACGGTGGTGATTTTCAGGTTTTGGGTCATCTCCCAAAAGGCGTTGGCCAAATGACCGATTTCGTCCGTGGCGCTGGTCAGTTCGGGGCGAATGACATCCTGGGTGAGGGAAAATGTATGGACATCTTCCTGGAGTTTGGCCAGGGGGGTAATGAGAAGCCGATGGGCCACCCGGTCTATTATCAGGGTGACGGCCAGAAGCACCAGCACGAACAGGGTGCCGAGAAAAATGGTGCTTGTGAGTGATTTGATTTTATTCTGTTCAATTTCACTGATGAGAAAGCTATTCAAGCTTTTGTCAAGATCAGTGAATTCCGCAAGGAGGCGGTGCTGTGACCGGCCCAATTGGGCCACCTCTCTTTGGAGATTAATGGAAGATTCCACATCCGAGCCTTGGATGTATATCTTGCGGGCGAGTTGGGCGTAAGCCAGATAGTCATCCCGCAGTTTCTCCACATGGGCCGCACTTGCCTGCGGGTGCGGATAACGTTTAACCGCTTCAAGAAGTTGCTCAAGCATGGTGGACAGGCTGACGGTGAGGTCGTTTGCCTGGGTTGCCAGTTCGCTTTCTCCAGTGAGAAAGGCCCCCTCGTAGCGTTCCGTCTGCTTTCGAAAAGTATAGAGGATGTCGTTTCCCAGCGTTGCCTGGGGGAAGTGGCCCTGCATAAGGAGAGAAAGTCTGTCGTACTGGGACATGTTCGAGTAAAAACTCGACAGGGTCGCGACAAAATATCCGATGAGGGCGACCAGAACGCAACGCCAGATTTTTGAGCGGATACTCCCCCCGCCCCGCATCTCAGCGGATCTCCACTTTTTTAACCTGTCTGTCCAGTGAATTTTCATTAATATAGCTGATGGCGTTCTTGTGGGTGGCAACATAAGATTTTGCCGCCTCGTCATCTTTAACGGCAAGGGGCAACATCCCGACGCCGCTGTATAAAATCTTTTTCCAGTAGACAGAAAGCTGGATAGGAGATTTCTGCAGCACGACCCTGGTGAATTCTTGGTGTATTTCTTCATTGGTATTCATGACAATGGTAATGGGAGAATCGTTTCCCCATTTGGTCTTCTTGCCGAGGAAAATATCCTTCACATCCTGGGTGGTTAATCTTTCCACGGGATTCTCCTTGTGAACCACGAGGATATATTCCGCCGCCATGGCGGGGAAGGGTCTTCCCAGAAGCAGATTGAGCGTAATCAGCAAGATGTATGTGGTTCTTTTTAATTTCAATTTTGTTTTTTCGTTTACTGAAAAAAATCTGTTGGCCAAGCCGCCTCGGAAGCAGGCAGCGGCCCGGCGTTCTTTTTTTTTTCGTCACCGCGGGCCAATGTTTTGCCGGTCACTTGTCGTCCCTGTCTCCTGCTCAACGTTGCTCCGGGGGGCTTGTCCTGCTGCTTCTGGCGTCACCGTCGTTGGCGCAGCAACGGGTGGTTCCTTGGGCGTTGCCGTTGCCGGAACACCGGTTTTCAGCTCCTTGGAGCCGGAAAAGGTCATGTTGAACTCAGCCTTGAGAATCTGGACCCGATTGTTGAACAGGTCCGCGACAATAAGCCGGCCCTTCCGGTCTACCGCGATGGAGTTCGGGAAGTTGAACCAGAGCGGGCCGCTGCCGCGTCCGCCGAATTCGAAAAGATACTTTCCGGACAGGTCGTACGCCAGGATGGTGTGGCGCATGTAGTCAACGATGTAAATGATTTTCCGGCCTTCGTTGATGGCAATCCCATGGGGGCGGCTCATTTTTCCGGTAGAGCCGCCCTTTTCGCCGAAGCTGAAAAGGAAATTCTCGTTGGCAGCGTACACATACACCTTGCTTGTTTCTTCGCTGAGAAGGAAAAGATGTCCCTCGCTGTCCGTGATGATGTCGGTGATTGTGACCGGGCCCTGGGAGGGGCCGCCTCCGGAAGTCACTGCTTTGAGCTGCGATTTTGGGCGAAGTTCCGGCGGGAGACCGAGGAGGTCGGTTTCGGGGGGCGACTCAGTGGTTGGGGGTGGTTCGGCGGCTACTTTTTCCCCCGGCGATTCTTTTTCCTGGACCTGGACCGTTTTATCCTCTCGCGCTTGCCGGAGGACGCTGTCCGTGGGCTTGAGCCACCGGAGAAAATTGCCGTCCTTGTCAAGGACAAGAACGCCGCGGATATTGTTGTCGACCAGGTAAATATCGCCTGTCTTTCCCAGAGCGCCTCGGTGGGGAGAAAAATTTTCGGCATCCGGCATGTGGTCGAAAAGGATCTCTTTGACCGGAAAGAAGGCCCCGTTCAGAATGGTAAGCCGGGGAGGGTGGTCAACTGATTTACCTTGGCATATAAAGAGGTTCCCGTCCTTGGGGTCGAAAAAAATACCCTGCGGGGAATCAATCCCCCGCCCGGCCCCGAGGAATAGGTAGGGGATGAAGTCGCTGTCATAAATAACGAACCCCCCTTGGCCGCCGTTGATGACATATGTTTCTTCCTGTTCCCGGTCAAAGGCCACAACAGAGGGAAAACGCAATGTTGCGCCCTGATTGTCCTCGGTGAGTATGGTCACCACGCCCATTGGCTGTGTGGAGGTAATTGTTTCCTCTGCCCGGCAGAGGACGGGACCGGCGGCAATGCCGAGCAGACAGGAGGCGAGACAGCAGCATTGCCGCACGAATTTTCCCCGCCGCTCCTGTTTTGCGCGGAGTTTGTTTGGGGCGGTCATCGTGCGGGAAACAAAGCGTGCCATGTGCTTGTCCCCGCTGCTAGTAATGGCATTGGCTGCAGATCTGGCCGCCCAGAATGTCGCCGATCAGCAGGAATTTAAAATCAGAGCCATGGGGATTGTGGCAACTGGTGCAGGTGAAAGTGCGTTCCGGCCTGCGTGGATCTTTTGTGCCTGAGACCGGGTGGCCGCCTACCGGGTGGCCTCTGGTGACGCCCTTGAGTGAGGTGTGGCAACCCGTGCAGAGGTCGTTGATCGGCTTGTAGAGCTGGAAGGGGTTATCCGTGGCATGGGGGTCGTGGCAGGCGATACAGCCGATGCCGTTCAAGATTCCGTGCACGTAGTAGACAGGTTTTTTCCCGGAGACCAGGTTTTTTTTGTCCGTATGACAGGCGACACAGAGTTCGTCCTTGCCGTTTGCCCAAAGTTGGAAGCGGTTGATGTCCCCGTGGGGATTGTGGCAGATCGTGCAATCCCCTGTCCCGACCGGGCCGTGAATATGACTCTTTTGGAGCCATGCCTTCTCGTTGACGTGGCACCGGAAACAGAGATTTTCCACCTTTCCGCCGGGGATGGAAATTTTTAACGGAGAGCCCGGGCCGGACTCCTTATGGCAGGTGAGGCATTGCTTGTTGACGGCGGGGCTATGCTGCCAGGGGGTTTTCCCCAGGATATTTTTATGGCAGGAAAAGCAGAGGGGCTGGGCTTCATTGTTGAGATTTTCCGTAAGCTTGATCTTTTTCGGGTCATGGCATTGGGCGCAACTTTCCGGGAGCACCTCATTGCGATGAAAAAGATAAATGCTCTTGTCGTTTAAATTCAAAGTCGACAAGGAGCGCAAAGGGTTATAGGTGATGGAGAGATTCTTCCCGGAAGGGCGAAGCTCGAAGGAATTCTTGCCGGGCTTGAGCGAAACGCTGAAATGCTGGTAAGAGAATCCCTGGCTCGACCACGTGCCCTGTGGCGCAAAAAGAACATCCCCGCTTTTGATTTGCATTTGGCCGAGGGTCTTGTCGTCTTTCTGCCGGACGATAATATTGATAGACGGGATCTTGGCATGGATGATCGTTTTTGCCGGGGGATAGAGGATTTCCGGCTCTTCCGCCCAGGTTGTCATTGGGAAAAGGAAGATGCCAAGCAAAAGAAGCAGCATGGCAAATGCGGTAAGGGTTTTCCCTTGTGACCGGTTGTCCGATGTGTGTTCCGGCGGAGTTTTCATCGTAATCCTGTAATATTGTTGAGGCGTAACTACTGCTGTTAGGTGTTTAGGCTGACGGCTGAAGACCGAAGTATATCCACATTTTTTCCTAAAAACCTTCCACCTTCGGTCTATCCACCTGAGCTGAAGGCTGAAGGCCGAAGACTGAAGACCGAAGTATATCCACCTGAGTAGTTACGGTTACGTATTATTTTTTCCTAAAAACCTTCCACCTTCGGTCTATCCACCTTCGGTCTATCCACCTTCGGTCTATCCACCTTCGGTCTATCCACCTTCGGTCTATCCACCTTCGGTCTATCTACCTGAGTAATTGCAGCGGCATCATTCTTTCGCGTGTTGCATCTGCCGGTCGAGCAATTCATATGCCTTGCGGAATTCCTGGGCCGCCTTTTCCGGGTCGGCTTTTTTGCTATACAGTGTGCCAAGGACATAATGCAGGTCGTGGTTGCGGCCATTTCGAAAAACCATGGCCTGCAGGTCGGAGATGGCCTGGGCAACCTCTCCCTTTTCCGCCCGTATTTGCGCGTTGCATATCTCGCCCTGCAGCGATTTGGGGTCCAGGGCCAAGCCGTTATCAATGGCAGCCTGCGCCTCCGCAAATTTGCCGAGTTTCAGCAAAACACAGCCACGCTCGATATGGGCGCTGGCAAGTTTCGGGTCATTTTGGATGGCCAGGGCGTATTCCTGGGCGGCAGACTCGAGCTGTCCTTCACGGGCCATGATCTTGCCAAGATTCAGGTGGCGGTCGCCCTCCTTTTCGCCCTTGCTTTTTTCGATCATGGCGGGGTGAAGTTCGGTCTCAAGCTGCGCTTTGCTTTTTTCGCCCAGCAGAATCTCTATTTCGCCTTTGAGCCTGCTTACCATCTCCTGACTGTAGCCCAGGCCAGTGACCACCTTGCCCCCCTTGTCAACGAGCATCACCGATGGCATGACCAGAATCCCCAAGGCGCCGTAAGCGCTTTGGTCCGGATCCAGGTATGTCGGGGAGGAGAAACCCGAGGCGGTTACAACCTCCTTGATAATCTCTGCCGAATCCCCTTGGGCATTAACTGCCAGCAGGTCAATCTGCTTTTCTCGAAAAAAGGGAGCCAGTTGCTGGATCTGACTCAATGCCTGAACGGACCGCTGTTTTTTTGAGGGCAGGTCTGCTCCCCAGAAGGCAAGAACGGTAATGTGCCCGCTGGGTTTGCCGAGGGAGATTTTTTTCCCGGAGTCGCCCTGCGAGAATGTGACGGCAGGGAGCATGTCGCCGGGGTTGACCGTCCGAAAAGGAAAGGATTCAGCAGCCTCTGTGGCGATAACGGAATGGAATACAGCTAAAAAACAGAAAACGGCGGTATGAAAACGGATTTTCAAAGGCGCACCTCTCTCCTTGTGTATGCGAAGCCGTGGCATAACGTGGCCTGCATGCATTAGTATACCATGGAAAATCAAGGGGCGGAGAGAAGAGATAGAGGGCTTTGAGGGGCAAGATGGTAACGGGGAATTACCAAATAGGGCTAATTAATACTCCGCTTGGTTCGAATGATCAATAACTTAAATTAAAAAAAATGACCGGCAAGAAATGGAAGTCATTTTTGCCGAACGTGGTTCACGTTGACCAGTTGGGAAAATTGAGGTAACTTTTTTGTTATGTTTTTTCCTGTTTTCTGGAGGGTAATGCCGATGAAGGTGTTGATAATTGATGATGATCAGGCGCTCTGTCGATCTTTGCAGATCGCGCTTACCCTCAGACGGAATGAGGTGCGGTGCTCTTTTTCCGCGGATTCCGGGGTGCTGGAGGCGCATGATTTTTCCCCCGATGTCGTTTTCCTTGATGTGAATCTTCCGGATCAAAGTGGGCTTAAGGTCCTGTCGGGTTTGCTCAAAAACCCCTACCTGCCGACGGTTATTATCATGACCGGCGAATCCGACAATAATGCCGTGGTTGAAGCCATGCGCAAGGGGGCTTTTGAATACCTGCGAAAGCCCCTGGATATTAACGAGATATACACCATTGTGGCGCGGGTGGAGCGTCATCGCAGCCGGGTCGAGCCTGAGGTGAAGTCTCCGGCAAAAGTACTGACCGAAAGCTGCGGCTTCGAGATGGTCGGCGCACATCCGAAAGTGGTCGCATTGCATAAAAAAATAGGATTGTTGTCCAGGAGCAAGGTGATCGTTCTTGTTCAGGGTGAGTCCGGAACCGGGAAAGAGTTGGCTGCCAGGATTCTGCATCAGGCAGGGTCGCCTGGCAAGCCTTTTGTCGCCGTCAACTGTTCGGCCGTGGTGGCGACTTTGCTGGAAAGCGAGTTTTTCGGCCATGAAAAAGGATCCTTTACCGGGGCTGACCGGGTGAAGATAGGGAAACTCGAGTATGCGGATGGAGGCACGGTCTTTCTTGATGAGATTGGCGATATGGCCATGGATTTGCAGGCCAAGTTGTTGCGGGTGCTGCAGGAGGAGGAATTCGTCCGGGTGGGCGGTTTGGAGCCCATTCCGCTTACCGCCCGCATTGTCGCCGCCACCCACTGTGATTTGCGGCGACTTGTCAGCGAGGGGCGGTTTCGGGAGGATCTTTTCTACCGGCTGAGCGTTTCTTCGCTGCATATACCCCCGTTGCGGGAGCGGCGAACAGATATTCCTCTTTTGGTTGATGCACTGCTGGAAAAGATTTCCTCAAAATTTCAATGCTTTAAGCCGGCGCTCTCTGAAGACGCCCTGCAAAATCTGCTTGCTTATGACTGGCCCGGTAATGTCCGTGAATTGGAAAACGTTCTGACCCGTGCGGCCGTTTTGGCGGTCGATATGATGCTTACTGCCGAGGATTTGCAAATGACCCCGGCCGACCGTGAAAGGGCGTCTGTGGGAGACTGTGGCGCCAGGCCGACCACCTTGGCGGAAGCGGAAAAGCGTCATGTCGAAAAAACCCTGGACAGCCTCCGGTGGAACATCACCAAGGTGGCCAAACAGCTGGCTATTTCGCCGACCACCCTCCGAAAAAAAATAAGCGATTATGAATTGCTGAACCCCTACACCTGATCAGGACAGGGGCATCTTGCGCCGGTCAGTTTCTGGCTATGGCGCTCCACAGAAACTGGATGCCTGGCCGCTGATTGCGGTCGGGAAATTCCTCTCTTTGGGGGAGCTGGGAAAAAAATAAAATTTTGCTCTCTCCCTTTCCTGGCAAGGGATTTGGTCGCGCACCGGACAGGCGTCGTCCATCTTTTCCCCTTGCCAGGTATAGCTGGCACATTCCTTGCTATTTTATTGTTTTGATATATATTGTATTAATAGTGGTATATAGTAGAATAAAGGTGATATAATTCAATTATAATTTTGGTCAAGGACAGTTTTTGGGGAAATCCGAGAGCAAGGAGGGGAGCTGGCAGGGCATCAAGGGGATTTGTGGGGTTGAATGTTTTTTGGGGAAACAAAGGAGGAGAAACAATGCATTACACAGAGAAAAAAATATCAGGAATTTTCACGGCACGGAAGATGTCGCTTGCCATGGCCGGACTGTTGCTCGGCACGGTTTGTCTGTTGCCCCGGGCGGGTATGGCTCAGGTTAAGGGGCAGTGCGCCAATTGCCACACCATGCATAACAGTCAGGACGGTGCGCCCATGAACAGTGCGTTCGGCACGAACACCGCGGCCACCGTGTATCGCGCCCTGACGAGAGGCGACTGTGTCGGCTGTCACACCGGGACGACTGCAACCGATCTGAACCTCAACAACATTCCCAAGGTGAATCATACAGTTGCGCCAACAGCGGGAACCTTGGCTGGCGGCAGTTTTTACTGGGTGGGGACCGGCGCTGTGGATGCCGACGGGCATAACGTGGTGGGGATATCAAGCGCAGACGCAAAATTGGGCCTCACTCCGCCGGGAGGCACGGCCTTGGCATCACAGTTGACCTGCGCCGGCACCACGGGCTGTCATGGTGATAGAACCGTGGCGGATCAGTATGCCTCGATCAGCGGTTCGCATCATGCCCCGCCGCAGAACGCCGGAGGCGTAACCGGCGCTGTTGACGGCACAACCTTGGCCAATAGTTACCGTTTTCTCAAGGGAGTCGAGGGCATTGAGTCTGCTGACTGGGAACTCCCGACTAACCTCACCGCTGGCAATCATAACCAGTATTACGGGGTGGCCCGGACCACGGATGCTACTGTTACTGGTACCATCAGCTCCCTCTGCGGGCAATGCCATGGCGCCTTCCATGCCGCAGCTACTAGTTCGCCCTCCACTGGGGTCGGGATCAGTTATGCCAACAACATGACCTCCCCTTGGGTACGCCACCCCACCGACTTTGACATGAACACCGTGAAGGCCAAAGAATACGGTGCATACGGGGGCGGGGTGATCGGCACAGGCGGCGGCGCCTATCAGCCCAACACGCCTGTGGGAAGCAATAGCATCTCGGGGGTGAAAGCCACGGTCCTGACTGCTCCCGGCGACGCTATTGTCTTGTGCGTCTCCTGCCACCGGGCCCATGGCAGCGATAAGCCCGATATGTTGCGCTGGGATTACACCACCATGGTTACCGGTGGGACGGTACAAAATACTACCGGCTGTTTTGCCTGCCATACCACTAAAGATACTTGATCCATGGCATAAAGAGCTCGTTGTCAGGGTTGGGATTTGATGAACACCGCGCCGGTCTGTTGGCAAAACCCCGGCGCGGTGTTTTATTGTGCCCAACCCGGCAGGAAGCCCTGCGGATTGGCGACTGCGGAAGGATTGACAGCCACATTAATTCCCCGGGGGGAGGTGAATTAAAATGAGCCTGATGTGTCGCGCTGGATACATTCTCTTTTTTAGCGCCGTCCTAACTTGGGGTATGCAAACTCATCAGGCCTCGGCCAAGATGACCGGCCCTTGCTCCAACTGTCATACCATGCACAGCAGCCAGAATGGCGGCAGCATGCAGTTTAACAACACGGCCAAGGTGGAGCGAAACCTGCTGCGGGGAGATTGCCTCGGTTGCCACGGGCAGGGAACCGCTCAGAAGATCGTCAACTTAAACGGCAGCCAGATTCCTCAGGTCCTGCATTCCGACCCGAGCGGAGATCTGGCCGGAGGCAATTTTGCTTATATTACCGGCAGTAAAGGAACTGCCTCCGACAGCCATGGCCATAATGTGATTGATCTCGGCGCGGCATTTACAGAGAAAGTCTTGGTCAACATTCTGCCCGGCGGAATCAGGCAGTCGTTCCACGAAGATTATATCGTAAACTCTTCAAATCTGACCTGTGCGGGGGTGAATGGATGCCATGGCTATCGGCTCACCGCTGGCACACCCACTGGTGTTGATGCAATGAAGGGTGCGCACCACAACAACGTGGACGGCCAGCTGCTGGTGGCCGACACCCCTGCAAACAGTTATCGCTTTCTTGTCGGGGTTAAAGGCTACGAGAACCAGACCGACAAATGGCAAAACGTGAATGCCTCCAGCCACAACGAATATTACGGCGCCACTACCCCCATGACCTTGGGCTGCAGTGCCACCAGCTGTCATGGCAGCATGGGTGTTTCTCCGCCAAACCACACGATCAGCGGATTTTGCGGCACCTGCCACGGCAATTTTCATACCCTCTCCGCAGGTGCCAGCGACGGCATCGGACCGGGCATAACCTCGCCGTTCATCCGGCACCCGAACGATATCGTGCTCCCGGCCTCCGGGGAATACAAGAATTACACAACCTACAGTGTCGAGGCTCCCATAGGCCGCACCACGGTACCAGCATCTGCCAGCAGCGTCGTTACCCCCGGCACCGATGTCGTGACCTGCCTCTCCTGTCATATGGCCCACGCCAGCCCGTATCCAGACATGCTGCGCTGGGATTACAGCAAGATGAATGCGCATCAAAGCGGTGATATAAACACGGGATGCTTTACCTGTCACACTGCCAAGGATACTTGATTCGTAACTACTCAGGTGGATAGACCGAAGGTTGAAGGTTTTTAGGGAAAAATTAGGGATAATCGCTTTTTACTCATCTGCGAGATGACTGGAAAAAAACAGTGGCGGGAGGAAAAGAACTTGAAACGCGTTTTTGGTAATCCACAGAGCGGCAACAGGCCATTGGCGCCGGCGAGTCTGTTGCAAGGCATCCTTGCCGCATGGTGTATTCTGGTTGGGCTTGGTGTCTTTGCTGCCCCGTCTGTAACTTGGGCCGCGTCGGCGGAGATAACCGTGATTGCTCCGCTTGATGGCGCTTGGGTGACCGGCAAGGAGCTTTTTCTGGCCGGCTCCGTCAACGGGGCGGAGGTCAAGGGGGTTGCCATTGACGGCGTGAGCAATAAGGCGCCCGGCGGAGTCATGCCGGTGGAGGGGGGGGCCTTTGGTACGATGATTACCCTCAGGGAAGGGGAGAATGTCATCACCTTGAGTGCCGATAAGCTCCAGAAGAAGGTGAAGGTTTTTTATGGGCCGGCGCAAAAAAGTAAGGTCGCGCCCAAGGGTTACAAACGTTTTTATGTCCACGGCAATCCCGTGGCTCTGGACTGTAAGGAGTGCCACAAGCAGCGGCGCGGCCAGTATGATTTTAAAAAGATTGTGCCGAGCCGGGCCAATTGCACTACGGGGAAATGCCATGCCAATATGGGCAAGGCCGCCCATGTGCACGGACCGGTGGGCGCCGGGGTCTGCATTTCCTGTCACAACCCGCACGGCTCCTTCAACCCCAGGGCCATGGAGCGAACCGGGCAGGATCTCTGTCTGGTCTGCCATCAGGCCAAGCAGCAGGAGTTCAATGACAGCGTTGTGCATGAACCGGTAAAGGACGGCTGTGTCGATTGTCATAATCCCCATGAATCCCCGATGCGTTTTCAGTTGCGCGGGAACGGCTCCAGCGTCAGCAGCCTTTGCTTCAACTGTCATGAGGCCGCCCTCTTTACCAAATCCCACCGGCATGGGCCTGTGGGCGCTGGGGATTGTATAGCCTGTCATCGGCCCCATGCCAGTAAGCATAAACACCTGCTGATCGCCTCTCCTGCAAAAGGAGAGCTTTGTTTTCGCTGCCATCAGGACCGCAAGGATGAATTCAGCATGAAGTTCGTCCATAAACCGGTGAGTGAAAATTGCAACAATTGTCACGATCCGCACAGTTCCGACAACCAGTTTCAGCTGATCAAAAAAAGCAGCGAGCTTTGTGCCGGATGCCACCAGAAGCTGAACCCCGCTGTTTACAATGATATTAAAACCGCGGTTTATAAGCATGCACCTGTTGACCAGGGAAAGTGTACGGCGTGTCACCGGGTTCACTCCTCCAATGAAAAATATCTGTTGAAAAACACCACGGCGAAACTGTGTTTTAGCTGTCACGATGAATTAGGCGATAAAGTCGCGGGCAGCCGGTACAAGCATGGGCCGGTCCAGACCGGTGATTGCACGGCCTGCCATAAGGCGCATGGTTCCAAGTACAGTCGCCTTCTTGTGCGTTATTATCCCGAGGAGTTCTATAAGGACTACAGCCCTGAAAATTATGATCTTTGTTTCGGCTGCCACAACAAGGAGATTGCCAAAAATAAATTCACCAGCACCCTGACCAATTTCCGGGATGGGGAATACAATCTGCATTTCTTCCATGTCAACATGAAGAAAGGTCGAAATTGTGTTGCCTGCCACGATCCGCATGCCAGCAGCCAGGCAAAACACATCCGCACGGAGGTTCCCTTCGGTTCCTGGTCATACCCTATTTCTTTCACCAAAACCGAAACCGGGGGAACGTGTGTGGTGGGGTGCCACGCCCCGAGATCTTATGACCGGAAGAATCCAAAAATTAAACCGAGCAGGTAGATGGATATGGAAGGTTGAAGGTTGAAGACTGAAGTATATTTGAACTGAGTATTTATGATCTATATTATTTTCCCTAAAACCCTTCAGCCTTCGGTCTATCTACCTGGGCAGTTAGACTGAAGACTTAGGTATATCTGTCTGAGCTGAGTAGTTATGATCTATATTGTTATGCCCTGTAAACCTTCAGCCTTCGGTCTTCGGTCTATCCCCTGCCTGGCCCTGCCAAGGATGAGCAGGGAAAATGGCGGGTAGGGTATTGTGGGGTAATTTTGTTTCACGTGTAGTTCTGTCGGCCCTTGTCGTGCTGTTGGCGGCTCCCGGCAGTGCGGTTGCCGTGCAGTCTCTGACCGCCAGTTGGCTTCATGAGGATACAAAAACCAACCCCACGGTGGATGAATACCTAGCAAGTTATTCTCTTGACATCAAACAGGAACTCACCGAGGCCATGTCCCTCCAGGAGGCCTTTCGCTACAACCGGGATTGGCGGGGGGCCGAGGACAGGGAAGGCTTTGATCCGAGTATGCGGTTTGCGGTCAAGAACGACCTGTTCGTGTTTGACCTGTTTGGCTCGGCCAGTGAACAACGAGATTCCATTTTGACAAACCGCAGCCGGCGGAGTTGGGAATCCACCTGGGCCAGCAACTGGCAGAATCGTTTCTGGCCGGCGTTGCGCGCTTCGTATGGCAGGGATTTCAGCAAGGATGACGCAAATCCTCATCTGGAAGATAGCGATAATACCCGCGAGTCCGCTGGCGTGGATTGGGATGTCGAGCTGTTTAAAACCCATTATAATTTCAATCGTACCCATCAGAACGATAATGCGACGTTAGGAGAAACCACTTCCACCAATCACTTCGGGCGGCTGGACAGTTCCGGCCGCTTCTTTGACAATCGGCTCAGTCTTGGTTTTTCCCAGCAGTATTCAACAAGCCAGACGGAATCTTCCACGGCGGTGGGGATTGGGGGATTTGCCCTTGTAAAACAGAACATCGCCCAGGTGTTGACAGGACATGATCTCACCCCGCTCGTCACCGATTCTGGCGAACTGAGCACCAACAGCCTGATGTCCGACGGTGATGTTTCGACCGTGTCCGGAATATACACGGACGGTTTTGATAATCCGCCACTGAATATCGCCATCAGGGTCGATCTGCGGGAGGTTAACCAGATTTTTCTGTACACCGATAAAAATATCGGCGTGGTGGTTGCCGGCTCTTTCGTCATGGACCTCTACGACAGCCTAAATGGCACGGATTATCAGCGCATCCAGCAGAACGTCCCTTTTGTTTATAATTCCGTGAAAAACCGTTTTGAGCTCACGTTGAACAGCGTCACCTCCCGGTGGTTAAAGTTGGTAATTACCAACAGCCCCCTGCAGCGGGTGGATTTTACGGAAATAGAGGCGTATGACCAGGTCGTTTCCTCAGAGCCATTTGTGTCCAGAAGAGATAAAACATTAAGCAATATCAGTGATATGAATATGGGGTACAAATTTTCGTCGGCACTGGGCATGACGTACAATCTTTCTCTTGAAAATGGGAATTATTCTTCCGCCATCGACTATCGTCGGCAAAATCATATCGGCGAGGTGCGTTGGACCCCGGGGGAATATCTTACCTCCGCCTTGGGCTTCAGTCAGAACATGGAAGCGATTGAAGGTTTGCCGGAGACCTTGAACAGGGCTTACACACTGCGCGTGGGTTCTCCGCCGGTCCCCAGCGTGGATATGAATCTTGGCCTGTCCAAAACGGAGCGGTATCAAGATAAGAGTTTATTTTCCACCTCCTATGAGACGGGGCTTTACACCTCCGCCGCGCTTTATCCCGATCTTAATGCAAATCTTGATCTCACCTGCGGGCAAACGAAATATGAAAGTGCCACTTCGCTGGTCACACTGTATGGGCCGTTGTATGCGAATACAGGAACAACGACCAGAACGTATGGCTCGCGCCTGACCATGACCGCCAGGCTCATTCCACGCTTGACTGCGGATTTGATTACCGATTATCAGGACATCCATGGTTCTGTCGCCACAGAAACAATGGATAACAAGCTCACCCTGAATTGGCGCGTGTCCGATATCCTTTCTCTTTTGACAACCGTCGGGCAAAACTGGCAAAACTGGCAAAGCGCGGGAGAGAACCTCCTGATGCAAACCACACTGGCGCCAACGGATAATACGCAATTTGCGGTAAGCTACTATGTTGCCACCGGCCTGAATGCCGCCAGCAGATATACCCTGAGCGGAAGTTGGGCCATTGGCCCTCATCTGACCCTGCAGGGGAATGTTTTATATGTGGAGCGGCAGCAGGCAAGTGCTGCTTATGGGTTGTCAAGCGATGAGACGGACTGGCAGGCGAACACGCAACTGATAGCCAGATTTTGATCCAGCTCAAGAGATGAACGTGGAGGAGAAAGGGCCAGTGGGGAACAAAGTGTGGCTGTCATCGGCATTGCTTGGACGGTCCGGATCATTTTTCGGATTGGAAAAGGTTTTTTTCTGCACGCTGCTGCTGGGAGTTTTTCTCGGCTTGACAGGCTGCAGCCTGCCATTTGTCGGGAAATCAAAGGCCTTTGTCCGGGAGAATGTGGACTTCGGGTTCGTTAAAAAAATTGCTGTTTTGCCAGTGGAAAACAACAGTAAGGACGAATTTGCGCCAGAACTTGTGAGGGATGTCATCATCACTCGCATCCTTGCCATGAAATTGTTTGATGTGACAGATAAAGGGCTGGTGGACAGCTTTTTAAAGGAAGAGGCCATCGACCCGGGCAAGCCTCTCGATACAGCAACGATAAAGAGGCTGGGACAGAAACTCAACGTGCAGTGCGTGTTGCTCACGACCTTGGACATTGCGGCGGACAGCCGCCAAGGGAGCATGAGCTACCCGGAAATTTCCGTTACCTTGCGGTTGTTGGAAGTGGAGACGGGTCTGGTTATCTGGCAGGCTGGCGGCCATCAAAGTGGTGATTCCATTTGGCGCCGGCTGTTTGGTCTGGCTGGACGGGACAAGTATCAGGTAACGGTATCGTTGGTGGAAGATATTCTTCGGACGATCCCGCGCTGATAATAGGAACTACTCAGGTGGATAGACAGAAGGTTGAAGGTTTTTAGGAAAAAATACAGATATACTTCGGTCTTCAGCCTTTAGTCTAATTCTCAGGTTGGTAGACTGAAGGCTATTAGGCTGGAGGGCTGGAGATATTTTTACAATGTGTGGAGATTACGGCCCATTGCCCATGATCTTGTCTGTTCGCTTTTGCAAACAGCCTTCAGCCTACAGCCTAAACAACCTGAGCAGTTACAAATAATGCGTGATCATACAAAACTCCGTGCTTTTGAGATGGCTGACGAGGTAGTGGTATTGGTATATCAGGCGACCGCAAGGTTTCCGAGAGAAGAGTTGTATGGACTGACTTCTCAAATGAGGCGGGCAGCGGTTTCGGTTCCTTCTAACATCGTGGAGGGTTGCGCACGTGACAGCCAGGCAGATTATCTTCGCTTCCTCCATATGGCCTTCGGGTCACTGAGGGAATTGCATTATCAAATAGGTTTGTCAAAGCGCTTGGGGTTCTTATGCAACCAGGATGCGGCACTGATTGAACCAAAGATGGTAGAAACCGAGAAGGTCCTGAATGGCTTGATCCGAGCGTTGCGTGATGAGTGACAGATATACTTCAGCCTTCAGACTTCACATAACTATCTGATTTTATGTTACTATTGAACCGGCAGGGCAACAGACGACAAAAGGCAGCAGGGATCGGGGTGCTGCTGTTGTTATTGCTGGTGGTTGCGGGAAAAGGGCTTGCTGTTCAGTTGGCGGTGATGCCTGTTGAAGACCTGAGCAAGGGGGATAATGGTTTGAACCCGTCGATGACGGGTCGGCTGTGTGAGGCGCTTATCCAGAAAGGATATGCCGTAGTCGAAGAGAAACGGATCATCGATTTCATGGCAAAGTACCGAATCCGGTGGGTGGGTCGTCTCGACACCAATCATGTTTTGCTCCTGCGCAAGGAACTGGGTATCGATTATCTCCTGCTCGGTTCGGTGAACCAGGTGCGGGAGAAAGAACCTGCCGCCCTGGGTGTTGCTCTTGAGATAGTCCGGGCAAACGATGCAAAGATGATCTGGGCCGGAAGTGCGCAGCTGTGTCGGGCGGATGTCCGCAAATTTCTCGGTCTTGCCGAACCCCGGAATATTTCGGAGATAGAGGATATCGTTGTTAAGCGGATCATGGAAATCTTGCCGCAGAAGCTGCCGGAAAGCGCGGAATTTTCCCCGGAAAATCTCACGGAGGAGATCCGTCTCACCCCGGAAGTAGTAAAGCCCGGGGCAATGATGCACTGCCGCATCCGTTTTAGCGAGAATAATATGAGGCCGACGGATGTGTCCGTCTCCGTGGTTATCGGCGAGAAAATTGTCGAAGCCGTTTATTCGTCTCAAGAGCAGTGTTATGAGGCAGCATGGACAGCCACCGGGAGAGATGGCCGCTATCCGGTGTCCGTCAGCATCAACAGAGGGAAGCTGGGCAGGAAAAATATTTTTGCCGGAAGCTTTCAGGTTGATGGGCAACCGCCAGAAATCGCCCTGTCCCTGCGTGGGCAGGAACTGGACGGAGAGGTTGTTTTGCGCAGGCAGCTGACGGTGATTCCTGTTTTGAAAGAACCCGAACCCCTTGCCACCTGGGAGGTCGGGATTCTTGATGCATCCGGCCAGGTTGTCAAGGCAGAGAGTGGTCACGGCAATCTGCCCGAGCGTTTTTCCTGGTGGGGACAACGCCAGGACGGGATAATGGCGGAGGATGGCCTGTACACCGTCCGGGTGAGTGTTTCGGATCGAGCCGGAAACGATGCCTCTGCCTCCGAAAAATTTCGGGTCTTGCGGAAACGACCGGAACTGAACATTGTCACGGAAAAAAAAGAGGGAGCGCTCCAGATTGATCTTGGCTACGATGGCAAGGTTCCCCTGGCGTTCTGGAGGGTTGAGTTGAGAAACGGCGCCGGGGCGATTCTGCTGGAAACCAGCGGAGAAAAATTGCCGGCGCGGCTACTGGTTCCTCTGAGCAAAGAGGGCGACAAGGTGTCCTGCCGCGTTTATGGGCAGGATGTGCTGGGAAACAAGCTGCGGCAGGTTATTGACAACCTCCTGGCTCTCAAGTCCGGTGGGGATAAGACCGAGGACCAGGCCAGCGGGAAAGATGCGGAGGGGAATGGTTGGGCGGTGGATTTTTAACATGGCAGCCCTGATGTGCCGACGGGGATTTTATTTCCCCCACTCTTTTACCGGTGAGCGATGTGCTGTGGAAAAAAGAAGAAAATGAAGACAGGAAAGAAGGTGTGCCGGGCATTGTGTGTGGTTATTTCCTTCTGGGGGATGTTCGCCCTGACCGGATGTGGCGCGAAAAAACCGTATGTCCAGGAATTTTCCGTAAGAGGGTCGGCTGATCGCCAAAACATTGCGGTGTTGCCTTTTGTCAACAGAAGTGGGTTCCCCCAGGGCTCAAAGATTCTCTATCGTCTTTTTCTCGTCGAATTGGTGCAACAGTGTCATTGGCATGTGGCGCTGGAAGGGGATGTGTTTAAAATCTACCGGCAGATGCATCTCAAGCCTTGGGATGTCCCGGACGTTGAGCAATTACGCGTTATTGCCGTTCGTCTTGGGGTTGATACCCTGATCGTCGGGGAAGTGCTGGAGATGGACGAGAAGGTGACGCAAAGCGGGGTGAGTCCGACGTTGAGTTTTCAGGTCCGGGTATATGATGGAAAGAGTGGTCTTCTGCAATGGTCCAGTTTGTATCGCCGGGAGGGCGGAGACTATCAGAAAATGATGCATTTCGGCATGGTAAACACGGTAAGCCAACTTGGGAAGAAAATGGTTCAGGAGATTTTGAAAGTATGGAGAGAAAAAGGGCTGCTGGTATGCGCCGACTCATAGTGGGGGTATGTTTTTTCCTGGTGTTTTCCGCCGGTCTTGCGCGGGAGCGGGCCATGGCGTCCTGGTCCTGGCCTTGGGAAGACACAAAACTGGTAACGATTAATGGCACGGATTATTCCACCGAGGATTATAAGCACTGGTGGCAAATCTGGAGGGAGGAGACGACGCCGCTGCCGGAAACTCCGGAGGAGTTCATCGACTGGCATCTGATGGCCCAGGAGGCTATCAAGATGCAGCTTTTTCTGGAGCCGACCTACAGAAGCAAAGTGGACATTTTTCTGAGAGTTCGTTCGCTTATGCTGTTGCAGGATGAAGAGGTAAATTCAAAAATTTCAGTAAGTGACAGCGAGATTCATAAGTTTTACCGCGAACAATATATCCCCCGGATACGGGCTCGGATTTTTTATTACACTGTGGGCAGTCCGGCCGAAGAGAAAATGACGGCCCTGCGGGACGGGAAGCTTTCCGTCGAAGAGCTGCTCGCCCTGAAACCTGAAGAGGGGGGTGTCACCTACAGTGAGGAGAAATGGTTCCGGGTTCCCCAGGCGCAGGGAGAATGGCGGACAATTTTGCAGGATGCCAAGCCGGGAGATATCACCCAGCCGGTCACCATGAACAAGGGGCTTATTGTTTTGAAGATCGAAGAGCGACAAGGAGAAGACCCCCATGATTTTGAGCAGCTCAAGGGGGGCATTGAAAAGAAACTGCAGACCGTGAAAAATGATGCGGGGACCGCCCGTTTGGTGGACTCCCTGATCAAGAAATTTGGCATACAGGTGGATGAGGAGGTTCTTGCCAAAATCGGCCTGGACCCCCTTGACAAAGAATTGGCCGACAAGACGGTGATCAGCTCCAAGCAAGGCAATATCAGCGCGGCAAATTTCTGGGCAAGTTTGCAGAACGAGAAGGCGTTCAGAGAAAAAAATCAATTTCCGGCCGAGGAAATTGAGGCTATGAAAAAGCGGGTGCTGGCTGGTATAATTTCCCAGACGGTTATTTCCTGGGAGGCCATGGCCCGGCATTATGAAGAGAAAGAGCCGTTTAAGTGGGTGTATCGATTTTACTGTGAACACCGCTTGAACAAGGAGCTTGAAAAGCGCCTCGTGGAGCCGCAGGTAAAGGTTGACGAGGCGGAGATCGGGAAGTTTTATCAGGAAAATTCCGAGCGGTTTTCACATCCGGAGATGGTGGATTATCTGTTGGCGGAGGGGGAAACTCCAGCGATAAGCAAGATGTGGCAGGAGGTTTCTTCCGGGCGTGATTTTGCTGAAGCGGCGGCAGAGCAGTTATCCGAGAAGCCCCAGCTCCAGCAGAAGCCGGTGAGTCAATTCAGCCCGGAACTCAAGGAGATTGTCCTTGCCCTGCGCAAGGGGGAGATGAGTCTGCCCTTCGCCTACAAAAACGGGAGCGCCGTGGTCCAGCTGGTGGATCATCGGGAAAAAGTTCTCCTGCCACTCCCGCGGGTCAGGGAGCAGATCAGTCAGGAATTGAGCCGACAGAAATATATGCAGGCCCGGGAGGATTTACTGCGGAAGTTAAGGGATGGGTCCGAGATAAGCATCAATCAAAAAGTGTGGGATAAGCTGCGAAAGGAGCTCGAGCATGCCGATGTCGCTGTCAAAAGCAAGTAGATTATTCAGTGCTGTTTTGGGGGTGGTGCTGCTGGTTTCCGGCGTGCAGAACGCCTCGGCCGAGCAAGCCCGGAAAACGTGCGTGGACTGTCACGCCGATATGGTGGCAAAATTCCAGCAAGGGGTTGTGCACGCTCCTGTCCGGGAGAAAAAATGTGATACCTGCCATTTGCCCCACGGCATCATCGGCGGCACCTTTTTGCGGCAGGATAAACCGGCGCTGTGTCTGCACTGTCACCAGAACCTGGCGCCGGAACCGACTGCGGTTTCCGTGCACGAACCGGTGCGCAAGGGCAACTGCTCGGCCTGTCATGCCAGCCATAATTCCCCCTATCCCAAGCTGTTGCTCAAGGAACAGAAAGAGGTTTGCTACGGCTGCCATGACCGCAGTCGTTTTGAGAAGAAAAATGTGCATGCCCCGCTCAAGCAGGGATGTATGGTCTGCCATTCTCCCCATCAGAGCAAACAGCCTTTCCTGCTGGTGCAGGAGGCGGACAGCCTCTGCCTGAAATGCCATGAAAGCGGCAAGGAGACAATGCGCAAAGCGCATCAGGGCTTTGTTTTGAAGGAGGACTGCTTAAGCTGTCACAACCCCCATGCCAGCGACAAGAAGGGTTTGTTGAAAGCCGTTGTTCATCAGCCGGTTCTTGCCGGACAATGCGGACGCTGCCATGACGGGACCGGGGCGGATTTTGCCAAGCCAACGCAGAATGCCGATTTGCTTTGCGTTCAATGTCACAAGCAGGATCAGGCCACGCTCGCGGGGCAGCATCAACCGGTTAAGGAAGGGAAGTGCACGCAATGCCACAGCGTGCATGCCAGTGAAGTGCCGGGCATGTTGGCAGCTCCGGCGGCGACAGTGTGCCTGAAATGCCATGCGATGGGCAAGGACAGTAAGGCGCAGAGTGTGCATGATCCCGTGAAAAAAGGGGATTGCCTGGCGTGCCATCTCGGACATGGCATAAGTAAAAATGCCAGCCTCAAGGCGAAACCGGCCGAGTTGTGTGCAAAGTGCCACAGCCGGGATCAGTATGGCGCGGGCAAAGGCGGGCATTCCCCCGCAGCCAAGAATGAATGTGCAACCTGCCATACCCCCCACGAGTCAAAGGAAAAGCACTTGCTTGTCAAGCCTGACGGCGCGATCTGCGTCGGATGTCATCCGCAGGTTGATAATCAGCTCGCCCGTTTCAGCGTGCACCTGCCCTTTGCCGCCGGGGAGTGCAGCCGGTGTCACAATCCCCATCAAAGCAGCGAGAAGGCCTTTCTGGTCAAACCTGTAACCCATGGAGAACTCTGTCTGACCTGTCATACGACCCTGCGCAAGAAACAGGCGGGCGAGAAGGGGCATCCGCCCTTTGAAGAGGGAGCTTGTCTGGGATGCCATGCGGCCCATTCCGCGGATTATGTCTTTCTCCAGGAGAAGAAACCGGGAGATCTCTGCCTGCAATGCCATGTACAGGTGAAAAAAGAACTTTCAGAGAAAAAAAATATCCATGAACCGTTCAAGTCTTTGGACTGCGGAGGATGTCACCTGGCCCATGGGTCGGAGCTAAAGAATGATCTGATAAGAAAGCAGCCGGACCTGTGTCTGACATGCCATCCGGAGATAGCCGTCAATTGGCAGACCGGGGTTGTTCATGTTCCGGCCGGCAAGGACTGCGGCCTTTGCCATGAAGCCCACGGCGGCAACCAGACGGCTTTGTTAAAGGTGGCGCCGGACAAGTTATGCGCTACCTGTCATAAAGGAGACGGGGCCAAGTTTCTCAAGGCGCATTCGGGTATGACCCCTTCGGGGAAATCATGTCTCTCCTGCCATGATCCCCATGGGGCTCCTGCCAAAGGCCTCTTGTATCCGGTGCAACATGCTCCCTTCAAGAAGGGGAATTGCAAAGCCTGTCATCCAGGGAGGAACAACTGATGCGGCGTCTGTTTATCACTCTGGGAATATTCAGCCTGCTCTCCGGGCTCGCTGCTTCTGTCGTCCTGGCCGGAGATGTGTGCTACACGTGTCATGACAGGAAGAATTTTACGGGGAAGTCCATCCATCCCCCTGTGGCGCAAGGGAAATGCGGCGATTGTCATAATCCGCATGTTGCCAAATATCCCGGGTTGCTGGTGGAAGAAGGTTCCAAGCTCTGTTACACATGCCACCAGCGGGCGAAACTCGAGTTTGCCAAAGGGGTGGTGCACCAACCGGTTCGAGATGGAAAATGTCTGAGCTGCCATGCTCCGCATGCTTCCGGCCATAATGGCTTGCTCAGGAAAAACCTGGCGGAGACCTGTTTCGGCTGTCATCAGGAGTTGGCAAAGCCCCAGGCCGTGACCCATAAACCCTTTGCCCAAGGGCAGTGTAATGTCTGCCACCAGTCCCACCAGGCAAAATACGGTCAGCTTCTCAAGATGGAAGCCGGGGCCTTGTGTCTGTCCTGCCATCCGCAGGCGCAAAACAGTGCCGGGCATCGTGGCTTTCCTGGCAAGATCAGTGGCTGCCTTACCTGTCATAATCCCCATGGCAGCTCACGCAAGGGTCTTATCCGCCAGTATGAGCATGCGCCCTTTGCCGAAAAAAAATGCGACACGTGTCACGGGCATCAGCAAAGTCCCGGAAGCGAAATCTGCCTGCGGTGTCATGCCGGCGTGAAAACCAGCATGATGGCCCCGCATAATCATATGCTGGCCGGGGCGGAAAACGGTTGCATCCTCTGTCACAGCCCCCATGCCGCGGATGATAAAAACATGTTGAGAAACTCGGGCAACAAGGTGTGTCAACAATGCCATGAAGACACTTTTGCCCGTTATGCACAGAGCAAGTATCGCCACCCCAGCGTCAAGTCTTGCAGTGACTGTCATGAGGTGCATGGCTCCGACCGGCTGGCGATGCTTCGGGATGATGGCAACAAGGTGTGCACACGTTGCCATCTGACCCAGGGCAAGTTCAGTCATCCTGTGGGCGAGAAGGTGATTGACCCGCGCACCGGGCAGGAGATGACCTGTGTGACCTGTCATGATCCCATGGGCTCGGCGAATAAGTATAATCTTGTCTTGAGCGGGAAAAAAGACTTATGCGTTCAATGTCATCGCAGTTATTAAAACGTAACTACTCAGGTGGATAGACCGAAGGTTGAAGGTTTTCAGGGAAAAATAGAGAGATATTTCAGCCTTCAGCCTTCAGCCTTCAGTCTAACTCCCCACATTAACTACTCAGGTGGATAGACCGAAGGTTGAAGGCTTTCAGGGAAAATAGAGAGATACTTCGGTCCTCAGCCTTCAGTCTAACTCCCCACATTAACTACTCAGGTGGATAGACCGAAGGTTGAAGGCTTTCAGGGAAAATAGAGATATACTTCGGTCTTCAGCCTTCAGTCTAATTTAATTACCTGAGTATTCACATTAACACATCGCATGGGAGAGAGTATGCTCCGGAAAAAACCAAGATACTTTGTCGGTTGGTTGCTGTGCTTCGGACTATTTTTCTCCGCCGCGTCCGGAGCATGGGCGGTTGAATTGCAATCCCCCTGGAAATTTGTTTTTAGCCTCCAGGGGCCGGGCAGAGGCATGGCCCTGCCCGTTGCCCTCTATGTCGATAAGGAAAAAGAACGCTATTACGTGGTGGACAGCACCGGCAACAGAATCCTCTCCTTTGCCGAAGACGGCAAGTTCTTGCAGGATTTTACCGCCGAGAGCAGTCTGGAGAAACCATACGACATGGCGCGCTTGAAAGACGGGTCGCTGCTGGTCGTGGAAAAGGGGCGCAACAGCCTGACCAAGGTGGATCTGAAAAACAAGAAAACCGATCCCGTTGTTATAACGTACCAGGGGCAGGACGTTTTTGTGGACCGTCTCGAGGTTGCGGGCGGCAAGGTATACGTTCTTGATCGTGCATCAGGCCGGATTTTGCAGCTCGATGAAGCATTGAAGGTGACAAAAAGTTATGCAATGCCTGCCAATACAGGCTGGCTTGCCGATTTCAAGGTGGTGGACAAGAAGATCTGGGCTCTGGATCAGAAGAAAAAACAGATCTATTCCTATGATGAAAATGGTCGCACAACCCCGCCGATACAGCTGGCCGGGCTTTCTTTCCCGGTGTCCCTGGCCGTTGACCAGGCAGGGACTTTTTATGTCCTTGACCGGCACCGCGATGCGGTTGTGGTTTACGGACGAAACGGCGAGTTTAAATACAGGTTTCTAACCAAGGGGCATGGCCGGGAAAACCTGTATTTTCCCAAAGAACTCCTTTTCGATTACCAGGGGCGTCTTTGCGTGGTGGACGAGGGAAACAGCAGGGTCATGGTTTTCAAGCGATAGGGGCCAGATGATGCGGCGCCAGGCAGTTGGGGTTGGACTCTTTTTAGCGATGTTTGCATGTCCGGGCATATGTGCGGCCAGGGTGACCGGGTTGTGCGTCAATTGTCACACCATGCATAACAGCCAGGGCGGCAGCCCCATGGCCTATACCGTCAGCAGTACCGGAGCTAAGACCTACGGCGGCCAGCTGAATGCGGGGCTGCTCAATACCGATTGTGTCGGCTGCCATCAGGGCACCAATTTTGCCGGTTCGATCCCTTTTGTCCTTGATACCGGTTCGCCCAACTATGGAACCACCGGCACCGAGGCGGGGACAACCACCCTGGCCGGGGGCAATTTTTACTGGGTCTGCCAGGGGAATGATAGAGCCGGGCATAATGTTTCCGGGATTACGTTGGTGGATGCAACCCTCGGCGTAATTCCGCCGGGTGGTACGGCCATGGCAGGCCAGCTCACCTGCGCCGGCACCCTGGGTTGCCATGGCAGCTCTTCGGTCGCCATGCCGACCCAGGCGGTTATGGGGGGCCATCACAGCAAGGACATGACCGTTTGGCAGGATGGCACTTCCGTGGCGAAGAGCTACCGGTTTCTAAACGGCATCCAGGGACTGGAGGACAGCCTCTATGAATTGCAGCCAACGGCGAGCAGGCACAACAAGTATTACGGGAAAAACCGCATTTCGGAGACCGATACCGCCGCAGGCACCATCAGCAGCCTCTGCGCCCGATGTCATGGTTCTTTTCATAACGGCAGCGGCAATATTGCGGCCGGTTCTTTCGGCGCCGGGGTCTGGCTCAGGCATCCGGTCGATTTTGACATGAGCAATGCGGTTTCGAGTACGGAATACACCACCTATAACAATGGGACCGGCTCGGCCAATCCCTACAGCGTCATCGCGCCGGTGGCGACCAACAGTACCACGGCGGTGGTGAATTCCACCGTGGATATTGCGACGCATTCCAATAATGCCATCGTCATGTGCCTCTCCTGCCACCGGGCCCATGGCACCCCCAATGATGCAATATTGCGCTGGAATTATAAACAATGGCCGCAAGCGGGCGGCTACAATGGGTGCGCGGTATGTCATACTACAAAAAATTGAGTCGAAAGAGCGCACTGGGGGCCGGGCTCTTCTGCCTGCTCCTGCCTGCCGTTGCCCTGGCCGGAGGGTATCTGCTTTCGGCCCACGGCTCCACCACCGCCGGGGTCGCCCGCCCGGCAATGACCAGCGCCGGATACGGCCAGGGCAACTGCGCCCATTGCCATGAGATGCATGCCAGCCTTGGCGGGGTCGAGCCTGCGCCCGCAGGAGGGGCGCCAAGTCCCTATGCGGTCTTTGCCCAGAATTTCGACACGACATTCACCGTCAATCCCTACGGCCAGGGGAGCGATTTCTGCTTCTATTGCCACAACAGCACAGGCTCGGTCCAGCAGGTGACAAACCAAGACTACAGCGCAACCTTCGGCAACGGCGACAGCACCGGACCCCAGTCGATTATGGCGGCCTTCAACCAAGCTTCCTATCACAATCTCGGCGACATTAAAACGTTTGTCACCAACAACTCCAGCACATATTCCTGGTTCAGCAGCAGCTACAGCAACCCCTGCAACGGTTGCCACAACCCGCATCTGGCCAAGCGCAACTGGTATTCCGGCCTCAGCGGATATCCGTTGAATGCCGCCATTTCCAAACCGAGCAGTCACTTCAGCCTCTGGGGCGAGACCCAGCTCATGTCGGCCTACACGAATTCCTATGACGCGCCCTATACCACCTATCAATCAACCTATTCCACGAGCTACCGGGAACCGGCCGGGGTGGGCGTGGCCAACGGCTCCAAGACCCCGGACTATCCGGGATTCTGCACCGACTGTCATACCAGTACGGCCACCATTTACAGCACAACTCTGGGCCGGAACCTCAAGATGATAAACTGGACAAGCGCGGGAGACATACATGGCGGATTTGCGCGGTATTACAGTACGATAAGCAATAGAGACCCCTATGCCCACGATGCGGCAACAGCGAGTAATTTTGTCCTTTCCTGTCTGGATTGTCACGAGCCCCACGGCTCTCCGAACATCATGCTCCTGCGGCGCAGGATAAACGGCGAGAACCTGGAAGGGAACATCACCACCACCAATGTCATGGGCTATGTATGTCGGCGCTGCCATCTGGATGATAAGGGCGCAGCGGCCGGCACCAATACACTCAATAAATGGCAATACGTGCACCACTTGGCAAGCTATCATCCCTATACCCCAATTCAATGCGGTTTTTGCCATGGAAGCGGCGGGCCAACTCCGCCCCCAATCCCTTGCGGCAACTGTCATGGGCATGGCATGACGGACAGCTGGGCTGGAAGCAGAGCGACGGGGAACAAAGCTTTTTAATCTTACGGTGGAAAACCATGGCTTCATACGGGTCGGAAAACAGCAATGATACGGGATCAGTGCCCTGTCGGCCGAAATGGCAAAACACCATTGTCCTCCTGCTGTTGTCCCTGTTGCTCAGCTCCTGCGCCGGTACCGAGGGCAAGCGTCCGAGCTCCCTTGCCCCGGTGAGGGCTCCTGGTGCCAACGAAGCGTTGCTCTCCGTCTTTCTGCATCTGGCCAAGCCTGCTTCCGTCGGACTCTGGATGGAGGTGAATTCCGCGGCCCTGGTGGGAGAAAACACGGTTATTCCCCTGGACATGGAGAGAACCCCGTTTGCCGCCGGGGAAATCATGGGCGGGCAGCGTTTTGTCGCCCGAGGGGTTGTGGCGCCTGGGCGTTACAGGGCGTTGCGCCTGACCATTAACAAGGCGGCCTTGGTGCGGCAGAGCGACAAACTGTTTCTTTCCGTGCCTGAACCGGTGGTGGAGCTTCCCTTGCCCACCGATTTTCGTCTGGAGGCTGGAGTAAGCCGCTCCCTTTTTTTGGTCTGGGATGAGGAGGCTTCCGTGAGGAACAGCGCCTTTTTTGTTCCCAGCCTGGCGGTCATACCGGAGCAGCTGCCCCTGCTTGCCGATCTGGCTTATGTGAGCTGTCCGGACATTGATACGGTGTATCTGGTTCGGACGGACAACAACCGGGTCTGCGGCTCCTTGGCCATAAGCGGCAAACCAACCTATATGGCCTATGATCCGGGACGCAAGCGTTTGTATGTGTTGGCCACGGAGAGTGCCGCCATCTTCGTGGTGGACGCCGCCACCAACAGGATTATTGACCGCATCAAGATTCCCATGACCGTCAACCCGTCTTATTTTCTGACGAATGACGGGAAATGGGGATATGTCCTTGATCAGGACGAGGATTCCCTGCTCAAAATCGATCTGCTTCAAGGCAATTTGGACAGGCGCATCCGTTTGGGCGACAAGCCGCGTTTTTTGCTCTGGGTGCCTGCGCTTGCGCAATTGGCCATTTCTTCGGGGTTGTCGCGGACGGTTTATCTGCTTGACCCGGAAACCCTGACCACCAGGGGCACTGTGTTGGTGGGCAATGGGGCGGACGGCTTGCTTGCCACGGACAATTATTTGTATGTGGCGGAAAGTTCGTCGAACACCGTGGGCATTAATGATTTGCGCAGCGGGCAGCTCATTAAAAGGGTCAATGTCGGCTTCATGCCCAGGCGTCTGGTTCAGAGCGACAGCCGGATATACATAAGCAACTTTTCGGATAACACGGTTTCGGTGCTTGCCGTCCAGCAGCAGGCGGTGCTTCGGGATATCCGGGTGGGAGAGATGCCTCTGGAAATGGCGGTTTCCGCCAACCACAAATGGGTTTATGTTGCGGAACAGGGCACGGGAAAGCTTGCTGTTATAGATCAGACGACAAACCGGGTTGTACAGCATGTTGAACTGGGAGCAAAGCCGCAGCATCTCCTTGTTGTGCCGTAATTCCCGTTACAATTTCCGCGTATACGAAAAACGGAACCGATGAAAAAAATCTTGGAAAATTATCTGAGGCCGCGCAGCTTCTTTGCGGGCGCATTGGTCCTGGCCCTCTTTTTGGCCATTTATGGTTGGAGCATGGCCGATAACGTACCTGCCCCCGAGCAGTGCTGCGAGTGTCACCGGCAGGTGTGCGAGGATACGGCGGACAAGCGCTATGTGCATGCCCCGTTCCGAGAGAGACAATGTGCCCTGTGTCATATCGCCCCTTCCGGAACGGATCGGATTGCTATTGCCAAAAACGGCCAGAGCCAGGTGCAATGGCTGACCGAGAGCTCTCCACGGCAGGAGATAGAGTCCTGGTTTTCCATCCCGCCGGTCCTGGCAGGCAAGAAGATCATTCTTCAGGCGGAAGGGCTTGGCAGGAAAATGGTTCGGATGGAGGTGCAGTTGCCTAACTTTTTAGAGGCGGAACAGCTGGGCGCTGTTTCCAGACCACCTGAAATTTCAGGGCTTGGCGTGGATGAGGTCAAGCAGGGTGTTTTGCTGACAGCGCGGGTTATCTGGAAGACCGAAAGGATTACTGACTCGACCGTGTTGTACGGGGAAAACGCACCAGCGGGCAAAAGTATTGTCGACCCCCGGCTGACCAAGGAGCATGAAGTGCTGTTGACGGATCTGCAGCCGGGAAGAAACTACAGTTTTGTCGCGGTTTCGCAGGATATTTTTGGAAATAAAACGGTTTCTCCGGCAAAGACTTTTTCTACCCGCACATTCTTTAGCCGGCCTCGCGTGGAACAAGCAAAGACCACTGAAAAGGTCACGGTCTCCGGGAAATACTTCCGGGTTGATAATCGGTTTTTCGCAAAATTTGTCGCCAATCAACCGATCCGCGTGAGGCTTGGAACCCTTGCAGGACAGATGATTAACGTTTCCACCAAAGCAGCATCCAGCGGACGGACCGGCAAGCTGCCTCCGGGACATCTGCCGTTGACGGATTCCCGTTTTCTCAATACCGGCGTTTGTTACAGCTGCCATCCGCAAACAAAGGGAGTGTTGTCTCATCCCGTGGATGTGCTGCCCAAGCGGGGAATGATAATTGATAACCGTGCGTATAAACTCTCTGGAGATGGCCGGATTACCTGTATGTCCTGCCATATGCCCCACGCCTCGGATAATGAGTACAGAGTGATTCTGAGCGATAAGAAGAAGTTATGCCTTGGCTGTCATAAAAATTTCGGGGGTGGGCTCTAAATGAAGTGTCCCCCCAGTCCTTGGGTTGCCGTCAGTCGAGCCTCGACGCGGACACAACGTTCTACCCCAAGCAGTTCCGCGCTGTTGGACCGGCGCTTTTTTTCTTGATATCTCCCACTACTTGCGTGACTTTGAGCGGTTCACGTAAAAAGGAACGCAGATGCCCGACCAACAGCAGGATGCAGCAGAACAGACTACTGGACACCGAATAGCCGGGTTATTCAACTGTCAGCAAAAAAATCCCTTCAGTTGTTTGATCAGAAAAGCGCTTGACACCGGAATCACCGGAAAACTTCTGGGCATGCTGGTCGTCTCGCTTCTCGGCTTCACCCTGGTCCTCGTCCAGGACACTTACACCCTGCGCAAAATCGAAAGACTGACCGACAACATCAAGGATGCAAACATCCCCCAGTACAAGGCAAGCCAGTACATCCTCCGGAGCTTGAATGGCTTCAAAATTTCCCTCCTCCACCTGCTGCACCAAAAAAATGTCACCGCGGACGACAAGAATATCCTTGCGAACCTCCAGAGACTGAAGCTGCTTGAGCGCATGGTGCTTGCCATGAGGGATGGCGGCACCATCATGGATGTGTCCAAGTCTTCGCAGAAAACCATGGACATCATCACAATTGCCCCAACCAGCAGTCCGGAAATGACGACCCAGGTCAACGGGGTCATCGCCGAATTCACCGCTCTTGAAAAAAACTTCCAGGCCCTGGTTGATTCCCTTGCCCAGCAGCCCGGCAGCCCGGCTGCCGATCAATACACCGAGGAGGTAGTGGGAAATCTCGACGAGCTGCACAACCTTGTCACCAACCTGGCCATAACCGTAAACGATAGCTACAACCGCAACCTCAAGGAAACCGCAACGACCATCAAAAACTCGCAGTTCAAGCTCTACCTCACCAGCGCCATCATCGCCGTCATTCTCTTCATCGGCACCATGTTGTACATCATGCTCATCGTGATTCCACTCAAGGATATCCTCGATAAAATCAAACAGATCGCAAAGGGAGAAGGAACCCTCTCTCAGCGGATCGAGGTTCACACCCACGACGAAGTCGGTCAGCTGGCCAAGGAACTGAATACCCTGGTCGACAATATATTCAGCCTGAACACCTTCAAGGCCATCATTGAGGAGGAAGAGACCACCACCGAGGTGAACAAGCGCCTGGCCAAACTCCTGCAGGAGCGCTACAAATTCAAAAACCTTTTCATCTACGAGATTTCCGGCAGCAAGAATAACATGGCCGTTGCCTTTGCCTCCGCCTATGAAAACCTCTGCAGTCCGGACATCCTCGATGACAGCAATTATTGCCGGGCCAAACGCACCGGTCATCCCATCTCCTCCATCGAATACCCTGCCATCTGCAAAAAATTCCCCCACGGAGACAGACTGGAGCACCACTGCATCCCCATGATCGCCAACGGCATGGCGGTGGGAATCGTCCAGTTTCTGCTGGACAAAGGCCACCCTGCGGCGGAACTGGAAAACTTTGAAAAGCGGGTCAGGAGAGCCAGCCGCTACATCAAAGAGGCGACTCCGGTGCTTGAAGCCAAGCGCTTTGCCTCGGCCTTGCAGGAGACCACCCTGAAAGACCCGATGACCGATCTTTACAACCGGCGTTTTCTCGAGACCTACACCGAAACCTTGGTCGCAAGCACAATACGGCGCGCCTCAAAACTCGGCATCCTCATGTGCGACATGGATTTCTTTAAGGAGGTCAATGACAATTACGGCCATGAAACCGGCGACGTGGTGCTGATCAAAACCGCGGATGTGCTCAAAAGCCGCGTCAGGGCATCGGACACGGTTATCCGCTATGGCGGGGAAGAATTCCTGATTCTGCTCACCGATGTGCATGGCCGTAACGATGTAGCCGAACTTGCGGAAAAAATTCGCAGCACCATGGAGCAGACCGTTATCAACATCCCGGATGGGACCCTAAAAAAGACCCTCAGCATCGGGTACAGCCTTTTCCCCGACGACACACAAGGGCTCTGGGAAGCCATCAAGTTCGCCGACGTCGCCCTCTATCGGGCAAAAGAATCCGGCCGCAACAGGGTCATCGGTTTTCAGCCGGAGATGTGGTCCCAGGAGAAATATTGAGTAGCGATATGCGCCGTTTCCTGAGTGAATGTGAAATAACAAGATTTGAAAATATTTGATATGCAATGCGGGTGATTTCCTGGCAGCGTGGATAAAAACAAGAAGACTTGAGGGCGTATGCATGACTGGTTTTAAAAGAAAGAAGTTGAATCTGGCTGTGAAAAAAGAGCTTCAGCGCTGGTTGCTGGTGCGAATTTTTGGAGTGGTTCTCTTGAGCTCCTTGATTGCCGCTTTTATTCTGTATTTTTATGCCCATAAGGAAGTCGGCGATTCCTACTATAATGCCCATATTACCATCAGGCATGTCAGTGATCTGCTCTGGCCGGTGATTGCAGCTGGCTCCATGGTAAGCCTGGTGAGCGGTATGCTCCTCGCTGTTTTTCTGCCGCAAAAGATAGCCGGGCCGATTTATCGGATCGAAAAGGAGTTGGAGAGGCTTGGGCAGGGAGATCTGACGGTGGAAATCAGGTTGCGTTCCAAGGATCCATTTCAGGATTTAGTCGGGGATATCAATCAAAGCATCGCCGGCTTGAGGAGCCACATTCGGGTAATTCAGGATATCTGCAACGAAATTGAAAAATCAGACGAAGGTGGGGGGCTGAGTGATCAGAAAAAACTTGCCTGTTACGAGCTGAAATTCTTTAAGACCTGAGCGGCGGATCGATCAGCTTGTCCCCATGTAGCGGCGCATCCGGATATTCATCAGTAGGCCGAGCCCTGCCAGATTTGTAAGCAACGAAGAGCCGCCATAGCTGATAAGGGGGAGTGGCACTCCCACCACGGGCATCAGGCCCATGACCATGGACAGGTTGATGAATGCCTGCCAGAAAATGAGCGAGACAATGCCAAAGGCCAGCAGCACTCCAAATTTATCCCTGGCGGAGATGGCGATGTTCAGGCCCCAGAGGATCATGAAAAAATAGCAGAGCACCAGAACAACAGAGCCCAGGAAGCCCCACTCCTCGGCCCAGACGGAAAAGGCAAAGTCGGTGTGCCGTTCCGGCAGAAAATCGAGTTGGCCCTGGGTTCCTTTCATATACCCCTTGCCGAAGATCAAACCGCTGCCCACGGCGATTTTTGACTGGATGATGTGATAGCCTGTGCCCAGGGGATCGTTTTCTGGGTTGAGAAAGGTTGCAACCCGTTGGCGCTGGTAGGGTTTCAGGAAGAACTTCCAGGCAATGGGGAGGGCGGAAAGCCCGCCGCACAACAGAGTTGCCAGGGTGGTCCAGCGGAGTTTGACAAACAGGGTCATGGAGATAAAGATAAAGCCCAGCAAAACACCTGTGCCGAGATCGGGCTGTTTGGCGATGAGAAGAAATGGCAGTCCGGTCAGCAGGGCCGGGACAGCCAAGTCGAGCAGGCCGAAACCCTTTCCGGTTTCTTTTCGATAATAATAACTGGCCAGGGTAATGACCAGGATGAGCTTGGCGGGTTCCGACGGCTGCAAGCGGAAAAAACCGAGATTGATCCAGCGCTGGGCGCCGCCAATGGTTTTGCCGAAAACAAGCGCGAAGAGCAGCAGGAGGATCATCCCCACATACAAGGGGTAGTTCAGAGTGAGCAGCACCCGGTAGTCGATGCTGACGATGAGCAGGACGATGGCCGCGCCGAACAGGTAGTAGGTGAGTTCCTTCAGGTAGAGCGGGGCACCCACATTGGTATACAGATGGGTTGAGCTGTAGATATTTGCCAGACCGATGAGGGCGACAATAAATACGGCCCCAATCAGAACCCAGTCAAAATTAAGAAGCAGGCGGCGGTCAAAGCGTAGCATTATTTATTCTTCCTTTTCATCCTTGGCAGGGGATGGCGGTGGCTCCGCTGCGTTTTCCTGTTTGCCGGTCTTGAGTTCAAAATAGCGTTTGTACACGGCCTTGGCGACGGGGCCGGCCGCGGAGCCACCGTGCTGGCCATGCTCCACCAGGACGGTTACGGCAATCTCAGGTTTTTCTGCGGGGGCGAACGAGGTAAACCAGGCATGGTCCCGGTATTTATAGGGGATGCCGCTCGCGCCCAATCCTTCGACCTGGCCGAGGCGCACCACCTGGGCGGTGCCAGTCTTGCCGCCGATGAGGACATTCGGCAGCGCCACCGATTTGGCGGTGCCAGCCGGCGAGTTTACCACCCCGACCAAGGCTTCCTTGATCAGATCGAGCGAGTGCTCGGAACCCAGAATCTTGCCCTGGCTGACCGGGGCAAATGTCTTTATGGTTTTGCCGTCCGGCGCAGTGATGCTTTGCACGATCTGGGGTTGGTAAAGGGTGCCGCCGTTGACTACGGCCGCAGTCATCCGGCAGAGCTGCAGGGGGGTGACCAGCACATAGCCCTGGCCGATGGCAACGGAGAGGGTTTCCCCCTCCTGCCATTTTTCCTTGTAACGTTGTTGTTTCCACGTTGTTGAAGGAATGACCCCGCTTTTTTCATGTTCGAGGTCGATGCCGGTTTTTTCCCCCAGGCCAAGGCTGTTTGCGTACTTGGCAATTCTATCGACCCCTAGCCGTTGACCGACCGAATAAAAATAGACATCGCATGATTCGATCAGTGCCCGTTGGAAATCCACCGTGCCGTGGCCGCCTTTCTTCCAGCAGCCGTACCGCCGGTTGCCGTAATTTAAGTAGCCTGGGCAGAAGAAGGTGTTGTCAGGGGTGACGACCCCTTCGGAAAGGGCCGCCAGGCCAGTGACGATTTTGAAGGTGGAGCCGGGCGGATATTGTCCCTGAATGGTTTTGTCGAGCAAGGGGTTGAGCGGGTCATTGAGCAGCCTGTTCCAGTCGGTTGTCGAAATGCCGCCGACAAATTCCTGGAGATGCAGCGGGGGGGAGCTGCACATTGCCAGTATCTTGCCGGTGTTCACCTCCATGACCACCACGGCTCCGGCCCTGTCGCCCATGGCTTCTTCCGCGGCGCGTTGCAGCTCGATATCGAGGGTCAGGTGCAGGTCGTTGCCTGGGAACGGTTCCTGTAGCTGCATCTGGCGCTGTTCAAAGCCATGAACGTCAACCTCAAGATAGTTACGGCCTTTTTCGCCTTTGAGATACTGCTCAAAGATCTTTTCCACCCCCTGCTTGCCGACTTGATCGCCGCTCTCATAGCCGGCGTAGCGTTTTTCCGCCAGTTCCGCCGGACTTATTTCCGCAAGGTAGCCGACGAGATGGGAGGCCAGGTCCCCGTAGAGATAGTCGCGGGAAGGGACGACCTCGATGCGGACTCCGGGAAGCGAGAGGTGTTTGTTTTCTATGGCGGCCAAGGTTTCCCAGTCAATATCCTCCTGAAGTCTGGTGGGCATGTAGCGAGGATTCTCGGTGGCGGCCCGGATCCGGTCCAGGAGTACGGAAACGTCTTCGTGGAGGATCTTGGCGAGATCCTTTATGACCGCATCGGGATTGGGGGCGTCTTCCCGGTTCCAGACCACATTGAAACGGGGGCGGTTGGTGATAATCGGCTGGCCGTTCCGGTCCAGAATATTGCCGCGGGGAGCGGCGATTTCCTGGATGCGGATGCGGTTGATCTCCGAAAGTTTTGCATATTCATCGCCCCGGTATATCTGGAGATACCAGAGCCTGGTCAAAAGGAGGGCGGCGGAAAAAATGATCAGGGCCATGGCGATATCAATCCGTTTTTTGAGCATCTTGAGCTCAGCCGGATCAATCTTGTTTATTTTGGCAAGGGGGCGTGGCGGCATGATTTTTGACTGGGATCCTTACTGCGTCCGGTAGCGGTTTCCTGTTTTGTGACGGCGGAACGGATTGTTCGCGTTTTTGCTGTCAAAAACCCTGGTGAGCCAATGGAAAAAATTGAAAAAAGGGATACAGATAACCGAAAGGATAAGGACTTGCAGAATTTCATTGCCCCAATCCCAGTACAGCCTGCTCTCCGGCGTCAGGATGGAGGTAAAGATGAATATGCTGCTGGCGGTAAAAAGATAGCTCAGGGCAACCAGCGGAATCTGATGGATAGACTCATTGATGGCCAGGTGTCTGGAAATGATCTGGAGGACGAAAAAGAGAATAAGGTAAATCGCCGGGTGGAGACCAAGAAAAACACCGGAAAAGATATCCATGATCAGGCCAAACAACAGGGCCAGCACCGCGCCTTTATAGAGATCAAGGTATGTGCCAAGAAAAACAATAAACAAAAACAAAAAGTCGGGGCGTCCGAACCATTCAGGCAAGGCATGGAGCAGAGTGGTCTGCAGGATGAGGAGGATTGTCCCTGAGAGGAAAAGAAAACTTACAACCATTGGGCAGAGGTCTGGGTTGAGATTGATAGGGGCAATGAACAACGTATTGCTTGGGGCGGAACCGAGGTTTCGGGGGATTGTTTGGCGGCCGGCATGGGACATGTCTTTTCGGAGTGGGCGTGTCGCATTATTTGTTGAAATCGCAGATGAGCGCAAAACTTCGAAAAGTTGCGGTTGCAACAGTTGTCGCCTGGCAACCCTGTGATTTCTGAGTCCCGCCGGCGCGCGGACCTGTGTCGCGGACCTGCGCCGATGGGGCAAATCCATCCGCAGGGCTTTTTCTCTTTTTGCGAGCGTATCATTATTTTGCCAGCGGATCCTTTTTCATGACAATGATCAGATATTCAAGCTGGGAGAAATCCGCAGCGGGTTTTATCTCAATTTCCTGGAACATCCCCCTGCCTGATTTTTCGACCCTTGACACCGTGCCGATCGGCACACCTTTCGGAAAAACCCCTCCGATTCCCGAGGTGACGATTCTGTCGCCTTTTGCCACCTCGCTGTTTTTGAGCACGTACTCCATGTGGAAACTGGTGCCGCCTCCCTTGACGATCCCCTGAACCCTGGTTTCCTGGACCAGAGCGTCAAGAGCGCTGTTTGGGTCGGTTGCCAGGAGGATCTTGGCAAAATGCGGGGAGGTGTTTGTCACCTGACCCACAACGCCCTCCACTGTCACGGCGGGCATGCCGGCCTGGACCCCATCGCTGCTGCCCCGGTCAATAATGATTGTCTTGAACCACTGGGAAGGATCCACCCCGATGATTTCGGCGGTAAGGGTGGGGGCCGGGAGGGTTTCTTTCATCTCGAGAAGTTTTGCCAGCCGGACATTGGTTGCTACGGCCTCGCGGTATTCGTTGTTGACCGCCTTGTATTTCTGCAGTTCTTCCCGCAAGCGGGCATTTTCCTCCCGAACGTTGATCAGCGCACTATAATTGCGCCAGCCATTTTTGAGACTCTGGGTCATCCGGGTCATGCCATACTGGGCGGTGCCGATGACCTCAAGGGCTAATTTGTGGGGAGCATTAAACTCCTGGCGGCCCACAGTGGAGACAATCAGAATAATGAACAGGGCGAGGAGAAGGCCGAAAAAAAGAAAGAGTCTTATCTGTCTGGCACGTTTATTTTTTTTCCTCATTACAGACTCTGGAAATAATTGTTTATCGCCATGTTTTTCTCAAAATAAAAGAGAGGAAAGGTGCGCCCGAAGCTTTTGACAAGGAAGAATCAAGGGACGGACTGAAACGCTCCACCTCAGATGGTCATTACTTCCCTGAGGATGTCAATATTTTCCAGAGCCTTGCCCGAGCCAAGCACCACGGAGGAAAGAGGGTCTTCCGCGATAATGATGGGCAGTCCGGTCTCCTCGCTGAGCCTTTTATCGAGATTGCGCAACAAGGCGCCGCCGCCGGTGAGGACGATGCCCTGATCGACAATATCGGCGGAAAGTTCCGGCGGAGTGAGTTCAAGGGCCATCTTGACCGCCTCGATTATGGCGTCAACCTGTTCGGTGATGGCAATGCGGATTTCCTCCGAGGTGATGGTCAGGGTTTTCGGTACGCCGGAAACAAGGTCGCGTCCCTTGACCTGCATGGTGTCGTAGGGAGGCTGGGGCATTACATCGCCAATGGTTGTTTTGATGACTTCGGCGGTGTGTTCGCCGATGGCCAGGTTATGTTTGCGTTTGATGTAATGGAGGATGGCCTCGTCCATTTTGTCGCCGGCCACCCGCAGGGAGCTGGCATAGACAATGCCTGCCAGGGAGATTACTGCAACCTCGGTGGTGCCGCCGCCAATGTCAACAACCATGTTGGCGGTCGGCTCGGTGATGGGCAACCCCGCGCCGATGGCGGCAGCCATTGGCTCTTCGATGAGATACACTTCGCGGGCACCCGCCGATTCGGCGGATTCCTTGACCGCCCTTTTTTCAACCTGGGTAATACCGGAAGGAACGCTGATGATGATGCGGGGATGCACCAGGGTGCGGCGGTTGTGGACCTTATTAATGAAGTAGCGCAACATCGCTTCGGTGACTTCAAAGTCGGCGATGACCCCGTCCTTGATCGGTCTGACCGCGATAATATTGCCCGGGGTGCGGCCCAGCATCATCTTCGCCTCTTTGCCAACGGCCAGAACTTTGTTGGTGCGCGCATCCTTGCGGATGGCAACCACCGATGGCTCACGGAGAACAATGCCTTTGCCTTTTACAAAAACCAGAGTGTTGGCAGTTCCCAGGTCAATGGCCAGATCGTTGGAGAGCCATCCGAACAGCGAGTCAAAGGGGGAGAACATAATACGGTTACCTCTACGTGTTATTAGAATGCCTTTAATTTCCAGAGAGTTATGGCCATTGAAGAAAATCTCCCAGACTGTAACAGACTCACCATGCCTTGGCAAGAAAAATGGCAGGACTTTTCATGGAGAAAACGCTTGACATGCAATACGTCGGATGTTATTTGAACCAGCGTGTCTGGCGGGTTTTCGTTGTCCGGCGCTTCAGAAAATGTGGGGCTATAGCTCAGCTGGGAGAGCGCTTGAATGGCATTCAAGAGGTCAGCGGTTCGATCCCGCTTAGCTCCACCACTCTTTTGCAAACGCACCTTTGGGGAGGGCCTGACCGGTTTTTCTCAACAGGTCAGCCTCTGCCAGCCTTAAGAATTGGCCTTCTTCGTGTATGGCAGAGGTTTTTTCTTGCCTTTTCCTTGGTGTTCCTTCCCCCCCCCCGAGAATTCTATGAGCCAGTCAGCTAAAACGCCAGAACCTGCTCTGAAGCCTGTTTCCGAGGATGTCATTCTGAAGGTGTCCAAGGAGATCGTGGTGAAGTTCATTGAGGTGGGTCGGCTTGCGCCGTCCAATTTTGACGAGATGTTCCGTGCCATTTACCAGTCGGTGCGGGATACCGTCCGGTCCTGACCGTGTCCGTCATCCCGGTGGGCCTTGATCCTGCCCTCAACCGCTTTCCTGAGAATATCAGACACATCCACCTCATGGGTATCTGCGGCACCGGGGTGGGCGCCCTGGCCGGCATGCTGAAAAGCGCGGGATTTTCCGTGACCGGTTCGGATCAGCAAGTCTATCCCCCCATGAGTGATTTTCTGGCCGGGCAGGGGATTGCCGTCCAGTCGGGGTATTCCCCGGATAATCTTGAGCCGCGGCCGGATCTGGTGGTGGTCGGCAATGTCATCCGGCGGGACAACCCGGAAGCGCTGGCCCTGGCTGAACGCGCCATCCCCTATGTCTCCTTTCCCCAGGCTCTGAGCCATTTCTTTATCCGTGACAAGACCTCCCTGGTTGTTGCCGGAACCCATGGCAAAACCACGACCTCCTCCCTTCTGGCCAGCCTGCTCCGCGAGATCGGCGCTGAGCCGAGTTTTATGATCGGTGGGCTGGTGCAGGCTTTTGGCCGGAATTTTAATGTGGCGGAAGGGAAATATTTTGTCGCCGAAGGCGATGAGTACGATACGGCCTTTTTTGACAAGGGGCCGAAGTTTCTGCATTACCGGCCACAGATCGCCATTCTGACCAGCATCGAGTTTGACCATGCCGATATCTATGACGATCTTTCTGCCATCAAGGCCTCTTTTGCCAAGCTCGTCGCCAGCATGCCCCAGGATGGGTTTCTGGTGGCCTGCTGGGATGACCCGGTAGTCCGGGAGGTTTGCCTGCAGGCCACCTGCACGGTGGTCGGCTATGGGTGTTCCGAAGGGTGCGACTGGCGGGTGACTGATCTGCGTGTCGGTCCGTCATCCACCGCCTTTCAGGTCAGCAAAAACGGAGTCCCCTCTGGCGGCTACGAAAACGTGTTGCCCGGACGGCACAATGCCTTGAATGCCCTGGCCGTGATCGCGGTCCTTGATATCCTGGGCTTTGCCCGGCAGGACGCAGCCCAGGGCTTGCGAAAATTTCAAGGGGTCCGGCGACGGCAAGAGGTTCGGGGCGTGGCGCGCGGGGTGACGGTGATCGACGATTTTGCCCATCACCCGACAGCGGTCCGGGAAACCCTCGCGGCCCTGGTCGCTGCCTATGCGGGGCATCGTCTGGTGGCTGTTTTCGAACCCCGGACAAACTCCAGCAGGCGCAAGGTCTTTCAGGAGGCTTACGCCTCTGCCTTTGATGCCGCAGACGAGGTCTTGGTGCGCGAGCCTGCCCCCCTTGCCAATATTCCGGAGGCCGAACGGTTTTCTTCCCGGCAGTTGGTTGGCGACTTGGCAAGCCGCGGTCTGTGCGCCAGGTATTTTTCGACAACCGAAGAGGTCCTTTCCTATCTTGATGGCAGCTCCCGCGAGGGTGATGTGGTGGTCATCATGTCCAACGGCGGGTTTGACAATATCCATCAGCGGCTTCTCGAGTTGCTGGGTCGGACTGTCACCGCACCGATGTAAAAAAAATGATAAAAAAAGAGCAGGACAGGTAGTTGTCGCCACGGTATTTGTACCTTTGCTAACAGTTTGATTTTGTGTCAATTTCAAAGCGTCTTGCATGCGCTGGCGCAGAATAAGCCCCGTCGCGAATCCTGCTTTTAACTTCTTGAAAAAATGTAAAAACTTTGGATTATTCGCCTCTTTTTCTGGCACAATGCTTTTTCTGAATAGCCATTCAGTATTTGCTTGACATCAAATTTTGATAGGGCTATTTAGACCGGAAGCTATTCGTAAATTGCGCTTCAACATAAGGAGCATAACGTCGTGGAACAGAAGGCAACTCTTGATATTCTCTATGTGGCAGCCTTTTTCCTGGGTGGCCTGGGATTTGCGGTGGGCCCGTTCATTATCGCCCTTCTCCTCGCCCCACGCACCACCAGAAATACCCGGGAAAAAACGAAGCAACTTATTGAATGCGGCATGGAGCCCATTGGCGACGCCTGGATTCGTTTCGGTATTGTCTACTATCTCTATGCCCTGATGTTTGTGGCCTTTGCCGTGGACATCCTCTTTTTGTTTCCGGTGGCTCTTGTTTACAACAGGGCAGGGCAGGCCGGGTTCAATATCGGCGACCTCCGGGCGTTTGTCGAGATCCTGATCTTTGTCGGAATCCTGTCATTGATAATCATCTATGCTTGGAAAAAGGGAGTGTTCAAGTGGGAACGCAAAATATACAACCCGCGATAGTTCAGTTTGCCCAGCTTGACAAACTGCTTGCCCTGGGTCGGGCCAATTCTCTCTGGCCCATGACTTTCGGTCTTGCCTGCTGCGCCATTGAGATGATGGCCACCGGCGCCTCCCGCTTTGATCTGGCCCGGTTCGGCGCCGAGGTGTTCCGGCCCTCCCCCCGCCAGTGCGACGTGATGATTGTCGCAGGCACCATCAGCAAGAAGATGGCTCCTGCCGTGGAAACCCTGTACGACCAGATGCCCGAACCAAAATGGGTCATCGCCATGGGCAACTGCGCCATCTCCGGCGGGCCCTTTGTTTTTGACGGTCAGTACGGCATTGTTGAAGGCGCGGATAAATTGTTCCCGGTGGATGTGTTCATCCCCGGATGTCCGCCGCGGCCGGAGGCCTTGATCGAAGGGATTCTGGAACTTGAGGAAAAGGTGACGGGTTCCCGCAGATGGCCAAGAGTGGAGGTGGGTTGAACATGAATCGTGCCGCGATCAAACAGAAACTGGCCGCTATTCCGGCTGAGGCGGTAATCGAAACGGATTACGACCGCAAAGGGTTTACTCTGGACGTGCAGGTTGCCCCTGCGCAACTTGTCGCCGCAGTCTCGGTGCTGGATGCGGCGGGATTTTTCATAGAGGCTGTCACCGGCGTGGACTGGCTGGGTGAGCAGGCTGCTCTGCGCAAGGAAGCCCAGGCAAAGATTGCCGCGGAGGCCAAAGCCCGGGCAGAGGCTGCTGCCGCCGCAGGGGAAGAGCCGCCCCCGGCCGCACCACCCGCGGAACAGGGCGAACTTCCTGAAGACGCGCTGGAGGCGGTGTACGACTTCAATCATTACGAGGAGCTGTGCCGGGTGACGGTCAGAACCAGGGTTCCCCGCAGCAAGCCGGAGGTCCCCAGCATTTCAGAGATCTATCCCGGGGCCAACTGGCATGAGCGGGAAACACATGATTTCTTCGGAATCATCTTTGCCGGACACCCCTATCTCGTGCCGTTGCTGTTGCCGGAAGATGCTGATTATCATCCACTGTTGAAGGATTTCCGCCCATGAGCGCCTTTGCCGGAAGTGAAGCCAACGAAACCTTTGTTTTAAATCTTGGCCCGCAGCATCCTGCCACGCATGGGGTTCTGCGCGTCAAGCTGACCATGGACGGAGAGTACATCGTGGAAGCGGAGCCGGTTCTGGGCTACATCCACCGCATGCACGAAAAGATGGGGGAGAACCGGACCTGGGCCCAGTTTTTGCCCAACACCGGGAGGATGGATTATCTGCATGCCCTTGCATACAACCATGGCTATGTCTCGGTGGTGGAACGGGCAGCGGGTATTGCCGTGCCGGAGCGGGCTGAATATCTGCGGGTGATCACCGCCGAGCTGAACAGGGTTTCCAGCCATCTTCTCTGGTTTGGTGCCTTTATTCTGGATCTTGGCGGATTTTCTCCGTTGCTCTATGCCTTTGACGACAGGGAGCATATCCTTGACCTGTTGGAATCGGTGACCGGTTCACGTCTCACCTATTGTTATTTCCGTTTTGGCGGGGTGTACAACGACATCGATGATAATTTTGTCGCAGGGACCCAGGCGTTTATCAAGCGTCTGCGCGGGCGGATGCCCATGTACCATAATCTGGTCACCAAGAACATCATCCTGATGACACGACTCAAAGAAATCGGCCCGATTTCAGCGGAGATGTGCCGCAAATACGGGGCAACCGGTCCGGTTTGCCGGGGCTCCGGCATCAACTTTGATGTGCGCAAGCACGAGCCGTATTCCATCTACCCGGAATTTGATTTCGATGTGCCGGTGTACGAGCAGGGCGATTCCATGGCCCGCTATATGGTGCGGATGGACGAGATCGAACAGAGTCTGCGCATTATTGAGCAGGCCCTCGATAAACTGCCGGAAGGCCCGGTCATGGCTGACAAGGTTCCCAAGATCCTCAAGCCCGCCAAGGGCGATTATTACCATGCCGTGGAAACGGCGCGCGGTTCGTTCGGTGTGCGGGTGGTCAGCGACGGGAGCAACACCCCCTATCGCCTGAAGCTCCGTTCTCCAACTTTTTCCAATTTGAGCCTCTTTGGCGAGGCCTGTCGGGGCATGTTGCTGCCTGACGCCCTTGCCTTGATGGGAAGCCTGGATTTGGTCATCCCCGAGATAGACAGGTAAGGAGCTTCTTATGCATGTGGATCCTGAAATAATAAGGCTGCTGGCATTCCTGATCGGAGTGATCGCCTTTGCGGCCCTGAACGCCGCCTATCTGGTCTGGCTGGAACGGAAAGAAGCGGGGCATATCCAGCGGCGGATCGGTCCCAAGGAGGTCGGCCCCTTTGGCTTGCTCCAGCCTTTGGTCGACGGCATCAAGCTGATGACCAAACAGCTCATTGTTCCGGCCGGGGTTGATCCCGTCCTGTTCAGGATTGCCCCGATCCTGGTCATGGTTCCAGCGATCATGAGCTTTGTCACCATCCCCTTCAGCGAAACACTGGTGGCGAGAAATCTTGATATCGGCCTGCTCGCCATCTTTGCCTTTGCCTCGGTAAACGTCCTCGGTCTTCTCCTTGGCGCTTGGGGCTCGCGCAATAAATACGCGGTTATCTCCGCAGCCCGCGTCGTTTCCCAGAACGTGGCCTATGAGATACCCATGCTGGTCACGGTGGTGACCTTGGTCATGATCACCGGCACCATGAACCTCCATAATATAGTGATGCAGCAGCAGGGCGGTTTCTGGCACTGGAATATCTTTAACTTTTCGGCAAGCCCCCTGATGCCGGTGGCCTTTCTGATCTTTTTTGTCTGCATGCTGGCGGAGACCAACCGGGCCCCCTTTGACATGGCCGAAGCGGAGAGCGAACTGGTCGCCGGTGCCTTTACCGAGTATTCCGGCATGGGCTTCGGCGTCTTTTTCATGGGCGAGTATGCCAATATCGTCATCGGCGCCAGCATGGCGACTATCCTGTTCCTGGGCGGCTGGGATTGTCCTTTCGGGCTTTTTCCGGGAGTGCACTGGTTTCTGATCAAGATGTATTTCCTGATTTTCACCGTCATCTGGATTCGTTGGACCTATCCAAGAACAACCTTTTACGGGCTGCTCAATCTTTCCTGGAAGATTTTGATCCCGATCTCCTTTTTTAATCTGATTCTTACCAGTGCCATGTTGAAGGTGTTTTAACCATGATCGACTATCTCAGAGAGATTATCAGCGGGACCTGGAGCCTGTTTGTCGGCCTGGGGATTACCATCCGGTATTTTTTTCAGCCGGTGGTGACGGTGCAGTATCCATACCAGACTTTGCCCATGACCCCACGCTTCCGCGGGCATATCGAACTGGTGAAGGACGAGGAGACCGGCGAGACAAGATGCATCGTCTGCGGCATGTGCCAGAAAGCCTGTCCCTCGAACTGCATCACTGTGAATGGTGAAAAGCGGGAAGGGGTGAAAGGAAAGGTGCTGACCGAATACAGACTGGATTTCACCAAATGCAGTCTGTGCGGACTCTGTGTGGAAAGCTGTACGCCCAAGGCAATCACCTTTTCCAAGGATTACAACCTCGCGGGCGTCAGAAAGGAAGCGTACATCTTTGATCTCAAAAAACGTTTGGAGGCAAAGAACCGATGATGTCCTTGCTTACGGCTGAAGGCCTTTCCGGCCTCTTGTTTCTGGTATTTATTGGAGTGACTCTGGCCGGGGCTCTGGTTGCCACGAACGCCCGCAGCCTGATCCGCAGCGTGGCCGGGCTGGCTCTCTGTTTCCTTGGGGTGGCCGGGCTCTACTATTATCTTAACAGCCCCTTTGTCGCCCTCATGCAGATCCTTATCTATGTGGGCGCTGTCTGCGTCACCATTATCTTTGCCGTGATGCTGGCCGAATCTTCGGATCTAAAGCGGGTTACCCGGCGCAACGGGCTGGTTGGCCCCCTGGCTTTTTTGACCAGCGGCATTCTGATCTGGGCACTGGCGGGATTGGCTTTGAAAACAGAATGGCGTCCAGCTCCCTGTCTGCTTAATCGCGGGACGGTGGAGAATCTTGGCCAGTCATTGCTCACCACTTACAGCATGAGCTTTGAACTGATTTCCGTGGTCTTACTGGTGGCTGTGGTCGGCTCCTTGGTTCTGGCCCGGGTCGGGAGGGATAAATAATGAATGTTCTTGTCCTCAGCAACAGCCTGCACACCTATCTGGTGATTGCGGCCCTGCTTTTTGGCATCGGCCTCTACGGCATGGTGCAGCGCCAGACCTTTATCGGGATGTTGATCTCCGCGGAATTGATCTTGAGCGGGGCTTCCCTCAACTTTATGGCCTTTAACCGATTTCTGGCTCCCGATCCCACGGTTGGTCAGGTCTTTACCCTGTTCATCATGGCCATTGCCGCTGCGGAGGCGGCTATTGCCCTGAGCATAATTATCGCCGTCTATCGGAACTACAAATCCATCGACACCGAAGATGTCGTGGATTTGCAAGGTTAGAGAGGAAAGGAATAAGGGTCATGGATACAATTGTTTCCGTAAAACCGCTGCTCGCCATACTGACGGCCCTGGCCGGGTCTATTCTTGTGATGATGTCCGGTCGCAAGCCCAATATAAGGGAGGCGTGGTCCTTTATCGCGGCGGTGACGATGTTCGGCATCATCATCTCGATGGTCACCACCGTTGCCCCGGCGCCCTTGGGCGAGGGCAAAACCATTGTCTACCGTCTCTTCAGTCTCCTGCCGGGGGTCTCTGTCACCCTGCGGGTTGATGCCTTTTCCATGATTTTCGCCGTGGCCGCCTCCTTCCTCTGGATATTGGCGGTGTTTTATTCCGCAGGCTATATGCGCGGTCTGCATGAGCATGCCCAGACCCGGTTCAATGCCTGTTTCGCCCTCTCCTTGTTTGGGGCCATGGGCGTGGCTTTTTCCGACAATCTTTTCACCCTGTACCTCTTCTACGAGATTGTCAGCATCTGCACTTATCCGCTGGTTGCTCATCACCAGGATGAGGAGGGGTACCAGGGCGCCAAGAAGTATATAGTCTATCTGACCACCACCGCCAAAGGCATGGTGTTGCCGGCCATGATCCTTATCTATGTGCTCACCGGCTCCCTTGATTTTGCCCACAATATCCGCACCGGCATTTTTTCCAGCGGTACGGTTGATGCCCATGGCGCCTTGGTGACAATGCTTTACGTCTTCTGCCTCCTCGGTTTTGCCAAAAACGGGCTCATGCCCTTCCATAACTGGCTTCCCGGAGCGATGGTGGCCCCGACCCCCGTTTCCGCCCTGCTCCATGCCGTGGCCGTGGTCAAGGTCGGTGTGTTCTGCACAACCCGGGTCATGCTCTATGTCTTCGGCACCGACCTGATGCATGGCCTGAATCTTGGCATCCCCACCGCCTATTTTGTCTCCTTCACCATTCTGGTGGCCTCGATCATTGCTTTGTCCAAGGATAACCTTAAGGCACGCCTTGCCTATTCAACGGTGAGCCAGCTCTCCTACATCATCCTTGGCGTGGCCCTCCTCACCCCCAGCGGCATTCAGGGCGGGCTGATCCATATCGTCAATCATGCCTTTTCCAAGATCACCCTCTTTTTCTGCGCCGGTGCCATCTATGTGGCTACCCACAAGAAGAATATATCCGAGATGAGCGGACTGGGGCGGAGCATGCCTTTCACCTTTGCCGCCTTCGGTATCGCCTCTCTCAGCATGATCGGTGCGCCGCCGGTTGCAGGCTTTGTCACCAAATGGAAGCTTTTGGTCGGGACCATGCAATTGCAGTCTCACTATATCGGCATTTTGCTGGTGCTGCTGGCCAGCACCCTGTTGAACGTGGCCTATTTCGCGCCGGTAACCTATCGGGCCTTTTTTGGCAAACGTCCCGAGGGTGAAGCCTATGCAGGGATCAAGGAGGCGCCCCTGGCCATGGTGGTGCCCCTCATGATTGCCGCGATCATCTCGGTGGTCATCGGCATCTACCCTGATTTTATGATGAACTTTGTCAAGGCGGTGACGGGATGATAGTAAAACTGATTGATTTTCTGCGTGACCGGTTGCAGCTGGTCATCCGTCTGTGCTATGTCGGGCTGGCGCTTTCGGTGGTCTGGGATGTCCTTTTTGTCTCCAAGGAACATGTCGAGACCGCGGCCGAGCGTATACCGGGCTTCTGGGCGATCTTTGGCTTTGTCTCCTGTGTGGTGATCATCATTGTTTCCAAGTGGTACGGCCATCTGGGAATCATGACCCGTGAGGATTATTATGATAACTGATTTCTGGCTGCATCCATCTCTCATACTCATTGTTGGCGCCTTTATCATGCCCTTTCTGCCGAAATGGCTGAAGCGCCCCTATCTGGTCATCGTTCCGACCCTGGCCTTTCTGGATGTGCTGTCCATGCAGGGCCATCACGGCACCTTCGGAGTGGTTCGTTTTCTCGATTGGTACCTCACCTTTGGCCGGGTGGATGGGCTGACCATGGTCTTTGCCTACATTATGACCCTGATGTGCATCATCGGCACCATCTACGGACTCCATGTGGAGGATGATTTTCAGCATGTCGCGGCCTGGCTCTATGTTGCCGGTTCGCTGGGGGTTATCTTCTGCGGCGATTATCTGGTGCTCTTCCTCTTCTGGGAGCTGATGGCCTTTGCCTCGGTCTTTCTGGTCTGGTTCCGCAGGCGGCCTGAATCCCTGGCGGTCGGCTACCGGTATCTGCTGGTGCATACCGCTGGTGGCCTGGCCCTGCTGGCCGGGCTTATTCTCCGCTACAAGGCCACGGGCGGCGATCTCTCCTTCGGCCCCATCGGTGTGGGCAATCCCAGCCTTTACACCTATCTGATCTTGATCGGTTTTCTCTTGAACGCCGCGGTTCCGCCTTTCCATGCCTGGCTGCCCGACGCCTATGGGGAAGCGACCGTAACCGGCGCCGTCTTCATGTGCGCCTTCACCACGAAAACCGCGATTTATGCTTTGGCCCGCGCCTTTGCCGGGATGGAGATTCTGGTGCCGCTTGGGGTGTGCATGGCTCTCTACGGTGTGGTCTACGCGGTGCTTGAAAATGATGCCCGGAGGTTGCTTGCCTACCACATCATCAGCCAGGTCGGCTACATGGTGGCCGGGGTGGGGATCGGCACCGAGCTTGCCATCAATGGGGCCTGCGCCCACGCCTTTGCCCATATCCTCTATAAGGGCTTGTTGTTCATGGGGTGCGGCTCCGTGCTGCACATGACCGGCAAAAGCAAGTTCAGCGATTTGGGCGGTCTCTACAAGAAAATGCCGAAGAGTTTTGTCTTCACCATGATCGGGGGGCTTTCGATCTCCGCTTTTCCGCTTTTTTCCGGTTTTGTCAGCAAATCAATGATCATTGCGGCGGGCTTTGAGGTCCACAACTACTGGGCCGGCTTCCTGCTGACCCTGGCCGGGGCAGGAACTTTTCTTCACACCGGTCTCAAGGTGCCCTATTTTATCTGGTTTGGCAAAAACAACTGCAGCCAAGAGACTTGGGACAAGGCCGCTGATCCGCCATGGAACATGCAGCTCGGCATGGGTATTGCCGCGTTCCTCTGCATCCTGATCGGCTGTTATACCCCCTATCTTTACAACATGCTGCCCTATCAGCAGGCTGCGGCGGAATACCATCCATATACTGCCAGCCATCTTTCGGAAACCATACAGATTCTGCTGTTCACCGCGCTGGGATTCTTTCTGCTCATCAAGAAGCTCGCACCGGAGCCAAAAATCAGTATTGATCTAGACTGGTTCTATCGCATGGGCGGCCGCGGCTTTTACTGGCTCGCCAGAAAGCCCATCCAGTGGGCGGACAGCTGTGTCAGTGAAGGGTACCGCTACGTTGGCTTGATCCCGCTTATGACCACAGCCAGGTTCTGGTCCTGGTTTGACTGGCATGCCATTGACGGCGTGGTTGACGGAGTGGCCAGAACGGTGCGCGGCATCGGGGGCTTGGTTCGGCGGACGCAGAGCGGTCAACTGCAGTACAACATATTTTATGCGGTATCCCTTGTTGCTGTTGCGCTCGCTTTATATGTATTTGCCTAAGCCGCTGTAACAAGATTACCTGGATGGTCAAAACGGCATAAGGAGCCGTAAAGAAAGGGGCCCACAAGCATAGGTTGTTTCGTAAAGGCTCCTAATTTTTATTACTGAGGATGGTGGGAATGGACTTTTTGATAATGAACCATATGGGGTTTCCCATTCTGAGTGCCCTGATCTTTCTGCCCTTGGTCGGTGCCCTGATTTTGTTGTGTATTCCCGGGGAAACCGCGGCCAAGAACTGGACGATGCTGGTGACTGTGGTCACGGCCCTGGTTTCCCTGCCCCTATACTGGAATTTTGATGCTACTACCGCTAAATATCAGTTTGGCGAACACGCCTCCTGGATTTCCGCTCTGCATATCAATTATACCTTGGGGATCGATGGTATCTCCCTGCTGCTGGTTTTGCTGACGACCTTGATCATGCCCCTGTGCGTCCTCGGATCCTGGCGGTACATCGACAAACGGGTCAAGGAATTCATGATCTGTCTGCTGCTCATGGAAACCTCCATGCTCGGCGTGTTCATGGCCCTTGATTTCATCCTCTTTTACCTGTTGTGGGAAGCGATGCTCATTCCCATGTATCTGTTGATCGCGGTCTGGGGCGGTCCCCGGAAGGTGTACGCCTCGACCAAGTTTTTTCTCTACACCCTGGCAGGCTCAGTACTGCTGCTTGTTGCCATCATCGCCCTCTATCTTGACCAAGGGACCTTCAGCATCCCTACCTTGATGGGGCAGGATTATTCCACAAACTTCCAGATTCTGATTTTCCTGGCCTTTTTCCTGGCCTTTGCCATCAAGGTTCCGATGTTTCCTTTCCACACCTGGCTGCCCGCCGCCCATGTCGAGGCGCCTACCGCCGGCAGCGTTATCCTGGCCTCGATTTTGCTGAAAATGGGAACCTACGGGTTTTTGCGTTTTTGCCTGCCCATAACTCCGGAAGCCACCATGATCTTCGTGCCTTATATTCTGTGGCTTTCGGTGGCCGGTATTCTCTACGGTGGCTTCACCGCCTTGGCCCAGCAGGACATGAAAAAACTGATCGCCTACTCCAGCGTAGGCCATATGGGATTTGTTACCCTTGGTATTTTTGTCCTGAATCAGCAGGGCATTGAGGGGGCGCTCCTGCAGATGATCAATCACGGTATCACCACCGGCGCGCTCTTTTTCTGTGTGGGCATGATCTATGAGCGCACCCATAGCCGTGAACTGGACGCAGCGGCAGGTCTCGGCAAATACATGCCGGTGTATGTCAGCTTTCTCGCGTTTTTCTCGCTTTCCTCCCTCGCCTTCCCCGGAACCAACAGTTTCGTGGGAGAATTTCTGATCCTGGTCGGCGGTTTTGCCAACAACAAGATCGTGACGGCCTTCGCCATTCCGGGCGCGGTGTTGGCAGCGGCTTACATGTTCCGCATGCTTCAACGGGTGGTGTGGGGCAGGCCTGTGAATCCGGATCATTCCGGTATCTTAGACCTCAATGTCCGGGAAATGGTGACCCTGGCGCCCTTGCTCTTCTTTGTTTTCTGGATTGGTTTGGCTCCGGCGCCGTTCCTGAAGGTGATGCATGTGAGTGTTACACATCTTATCGAGCAGGTAGGGGTTGCCTCTGGTGGCACCGTTTCTGTCGCAAAGCTGATGATTCCGTAACGGGACTTTCTGAAGGTTTTTAAGGAACTTACGCAAAGGATACAAAATGAAGCTCATGCTGTTTGCTCCAGAATTATTTCTTCTGTTGGGGAGTCTGATCCTTTTCTTGGTCAGTACCGGCAAGGTTGGCGGCAAGAAAGCCCGCGCCGTGACGCTGAGTCTGGCGCTGATTAATGTTCTTGTCTGTTTTGCCTGTTTGCATCAGGAGGGCAGCCTGTTTCATGAGGCGTACCGGATTGATTTCTTTTCGCAACTGGTCAAGCTTGTCATATCCATGGGATTTGCAGTTGTCCTGCTGTTCAGCACAGAGCTGAAAGGGATCGATGATGGGGTCCGTCCCGAGTATTACCTGTTTCTGACCTTAAGCACCCTGGGTCTCCTCATGTTGGTCAGCAGTGTCGAGTTGCTGACCATGTTTATTGCCCTGGAGCTCTCTTCCTATTCCCTCTATCTCCTGGTGCCCATGCGTGATGATCGGACGGGGCTGCGGATGCAGATGGAGTCTGCCATCAAGTACATCCTTTTCGGGGTGGTCGCCACCGGTGTCATGCTGTTCGGCATGAGTTACCTGTTTGGCCTTACCGGCACCACCTATTTGGTTGAGCTTTTGCCAAGACTCCATCAGATGATGGGTAGCCCTGCGGCCCTCATTGCCATCGCCATGGTGCTGGGCGGCTTCTTTTTCAAGCTGGCTGTCTTCCCGTTCCATTCCTGGGTCCCGGATGTCTATCAGGGGGCTTCCAACGAAACAACCGCGTTTATCGCCTCGGTTCCCAAGGTCGCGGCCGTGGCCATGCTCATCCGGCTCACCGCTCTGGCTACCCCGGAAGGCCAGCCCATTGTCATGTTGCTCATTGTCCTTTCGGTCTGTTCGATGTTTTATGGCAATCTTGTTGCCTTGGTGCAGACCGACATCAAGAGGATGCTTGGTTTTTCCGGCATAGCTCATGCCGGGTATGTCCTGCTCGGTCTTGTCACCATGCAGGAGGTTGGCTACGCCACCTCACTGTATTATATCGTCGGCTATCTGGTGATGAGCCTTGCCGGTTTTCTGGTCATCTGCAAGGTGTCCGAACACGGCGAGAACCTTGCGGTCGATGATTTGAGCGGGTTGCATAAACGCTCGCCATTGCTCGCCTTGACCCTGGCGGTCAGCATGTTTGCCATGGCCGGTATCCCCCCGTTTGTCGGGTTTATGGGTAAATTCATGCTGCTGACCGGGGCGTACAAGGCCGGACATCTTCCCTTGGTCATTCTGGCGGCCATCAATACCGCCATTGCCATCTATTACTATCTTTCCGTGGTTCGGGTCGTCTATTCAGCCAGCCCGGAAGATCGTCCCGCCGTGGTTGTCGGCGGGATGGCCAAGGCAGTAAGTGTTGGCCTGGTGATGATCATTATCGCCATGGGGATTTTTCCTGACCAGATTCTGCAACTGGCCACGGACGCTGTTCGCGCCATTCTCTAATCCCAGGCCCGTTGCCTGTCATCCCTGGAGTTTCCGCCAGACGTGTTGCCTCAAAAGAAAAGGTAACTGAAGGGTCAGATACGTTGCCTCACATTGGAGGTAACCGGAACGAGCTGAAAAATGGTCTTCAATTTTACTTCGATGCGTCGTTTGAGTTCAAACGGATTA
>JAJZRF010000063.1 GCA_021847425.1 Deltaproteobacteria bacterium
GCCAGAAGCTGGAGACCATGAGTCATGATCTTTTGCAGGAGGCTGAAAAAACCATCCACGAGATGACCGACAGCACGGAAAATTATCCCGATCCCACCGACCGGGCCAGCGCCGAATCCGACCGGAGCTTCGAACTCCGCATCCGTGACCGCGAACGCAAGCTGCTTGCCAAGATCAGGGAAGCCATCGAGCGCATCGATGAAGGCACCTATGGCATTTGCGATGAATGCGGCGACGAGATCTCAACCAAACGTCTTGAGGCGCGACCGGTGACAACCCAATGCATCGAATGCAAGACCCTCCAGGAAAACCAGGAAAGGGCTCAAAAAGGCTTATAAGAAACCGCGATGCCTGAACTCCGCAAAGACCCGATCATTGGCCGCTGGATCATCATCTCCACCGAACGGGGAAAGCGGCCCACTGATTTCATTGTTGAAAAAAGTGAAGGCAGGGGCGGGTTCTGCCCCCTTTGCCCGGGCAACGAAAACACAACGCCGCCGGAAGTTTTAAGCTACAGCAGCGTTGACGGGCATCAGGCCAACAGGCCGGGTTGGGATCTGCGGGTTGTGCCCAACAAGTACCCCGCCCTCGTCATCGAAGGCAATCTCAGCAAAGAGGGCGACGGCCTCTATGACCGGATGAACGGCATCGGCGCCCATGAGGTCATCATCGAAACCCCGGACCACAACGAATCCTTCACCAACCTGCCGCCGGAACGCATGATCAAGGTTTTTCTGGCCTACCGGGACCGTCTGCTCGATCTGGCCCAGGACCCGCGCTTCCGCTACGTCATGGTTTTCAAAAATTTCGGCGCCGCAGCCGGGGCCTCGCTGGAACACTCCCACTCCCAGCTCATTGCCCTGCCCATTCTGCCGCGCATGATCAGCTCGGAGATTGAAGGCAGCCTGTCCTACTACAGATACAAGGAGCGCTGCATCTTCTGCGACATCATCCGGCAGGAAATAAACCAGGATCAACGGGTGGTGGCCCAAAACGATCTGTTCCTGGCCATTGTCCCCTATGCGCCCCGTTCGCCTTTTGAAATGTGGATTCTGCCCAAACGCCATGCCTCTTCCTATCTTGCCATGGATGACGGCCATTTCAAGGCGCTCACCGCGATCTTTTCCGAGTGCATGCGCCGCCTGAACACCTGCATTCCCGATGTTCCCTACAATTTTGTGCTGCATGGCGCACCCTTGCGTTCCCAACCCCTTGAGCATTACCACTGGCATTTTGAGATCATGCCCAAACTGACAATGATTGCCGGTTTTGAATGGGGATCTGGTTTTTACATCAACCCCATCCCGCCGGAACAAGCAGCTCAATTTTTAAAAGAAGCGGCGATTTAACGCAAGGCCGGGGACCGCAACTCTCGCAACCCTTGGCAAGATTACATGGAGGGGATCAATGAAAAAGATACTGCTTGTTGACGATGAAGACAGCATCCATCTCCTGTACCGCGAAGAACTGGAAGACGAGGGATACGAGGTGCATTCGGCTCTTTCCGGCGAAGAAGCCCTGGCCCAGCTGAAGGTCATTATGCCGGATCTCGTCATCCTCGACATCAACATGCCCGGCATCAACGGCATTGATGCCCTGCGCCAGATCAAGGAAATGAATCCTTCCCTGCCGGTGATCCTGAGCTCCGCCTACCAGGAGTTCAAGCAGGATCTGGCCACCTGGGCTTCCGATGAGTACATCGTCAAATCATCCAACCTGGACGAGCTCAAGGCCGCGGTGAAAAAACATCTTGCCTAAGAGTCGGGACCGAGTTAACGCAACGTTTTCTCCTGATGCGGCTCACTTTTTCTCCATCAACACCGCAACACCCCGCCCGGACCCCCTGCCCAATGAGCGACATGAAAGATATCCAAGGCCAGCGCGACTACCGCCGGATCAACATCAAGAAGGTGGGGGTAAAAAACATTTCCTACCCGGTAACGGTCCTGGATAAAGCCCGGAAAACCCAGAAAACCGTGGCCACGGTGAACATGTACGTCAATCTGCCCCACCAGTTCAAGGGCACCCACATGAGCCGGTTCGTGGAAATCCTCAACCGATTCCACGGCGAAATCAATCTGAAAAGTTTTCATCGCATCCTTGAGGAGATGAAGGCCAGGCTCCAGGCGGAAGCGGCCCACATGGAAATTTCTTTTCCCTATTTTTTACAGAAATCCTCCCTGCAGACGCAATCGGTGGGCATGAATGAATACCGCTGCACCATGCATGGCTCCCTGGACAAAACCGATGATCTCACCCTGGAGATTCAGGTGCCCATCTCCCCGCCGCTTCCGTCCCAGATCGGTCAGGGCTTGCCCCGCTCCCTCGGCCACTGGGGCAGAGCCACCATCCAACTGCGATTCAAAAATTTCATCTGGATCGAGGATATCATCCAGCTGGTGGAAGAGGTGACTTCCCATGATCTCTGCTGGCCCACCGCAGATCCCTGCACGGAATACACCCTTTCCGTGGAAAGCATCAGCACGGCCCTTGGCCGCAAGCTTGAAAACCATCCGGCCATCGCCTGGTTTTCCGTCCTGGTGGAAAACCTTTCGCAAGGCTACAACACCTTTGCCTCCCTGGAATGGCAGGATGCCAACCATAGGCCGTGCCCTGAGCACTCCCATCACATTCCCTGTTAAAACAAATATCACGAGAAACTGACCATGCAACACGAACTCCTCTTTGAAATCGGCACCGAAGAAATCCCGGCCGGCTATATCATGCCAGCCCTTGCCCAGCTGGAAAAAATCCTCGGTGACAGGCTCACCGGCCTGGCCCTGCCCTATTCCAGCCTGCGCACCGCGGCGACGCCAAGACGCCTCGCCGTGTCGGTCAGCGGCCTGGCCGAACGCCAGCCGGACCGGGAAGAGGAAATTCTCGGCCCCCCCAAAAAAGCGGGTTTTGACAAGAATGGCCAGCCCACCCAGGCCGCCATCGGCTTTGCCAAAAAAGGCGGGGTCGAGGTCGAGGCCCTGCAGACCGTGGCAACGCCGAAAGGCGAGTACCTCATGGTCCGCGTCGAACAGATCGGCCGCCCGACCTCGGAACTCCTTGCCGAACTGCTGCCCGAGGTGGTCACCAGCCTCAATTTCCCCAAATCCATGCGCTGGGGCGCAGGCCGTGCCAGCTTTGCCCGCCCGATCCAGTGGCTGCTTGCCGTCTATGGCGGCAAGACTGTTTCCTTTTCCCTGGATACCATCACCAGCGCTGACACCACCCGCGGCCACCGTTTCATGGCCAGGGGTTCTTTCCCGGCAACCTGTTTCACCGACTATGTCGAGACCCTGCGCACGGCCCAGGTCATGGTCGTGCCGGAGGAGCGCCGCACCGCGGTTCTTGCCGAGATCACCAGGGTGGCCCGGCAGGCGGGCGGGACGATTCTTCCGGATGATGCCCTGGTGGACACGGTCTGCAACCTGGTGGAAAAGCCCTTTGCCATCTGCGGCACCTTTGAAGAGCGTTTCCTGGCCCTGCCCCGCGAGGTATTGATCACCTCCATGCGGGAGCACCAGAAATACTTTGCCGTGGTTGACGCCACGGGCAAGCTCATGCCCCATTTCATCGCAGTGAACAACACCGACACCCGGGATGCAAAGCTTGCCGCCGACGGCCACCAGCGGGTAATCCGGGCGCGGCTGGAGGATGCCTTTTTCTTCTTCAAGGAAGACCAGCGCCGCACCCTGGAGGCTCGGGTCGAAGACCTTTCGGGCGTTATCTTCCAGCACAAACTGGGAACCATGCTTGACAAGACCCGACGCATCACCACCCTGGCCGAGCTGCTGGCCAGAAGCCTTGCGCCGGAACACCTGGCCCATACCGAACGGGCAGCCCGCCTGGCAAAAACAGACCTGCTGACCGACATGGTCGGAGAGTTTCCCTCTCTGCAAGGGTCAATCGGCAAGGATTACGCCCTGCTCAACGGAGAAACCGAAGAAGTTGCCACGGCCATCCGGGAGCATTACCTGCCGGTCAGGGCCGGAGGCCTGCTGCCCGCCTCAATCCCTGGAGCGCTGGTCGGCATGGCTGATCGCCTTGATTCCATCGCCGGTTGCTTCGGCATCGGCCAAACCCCCACCGGCACCGCCGACCCTTTTGGCCTGCGCCGCCTCTCGCTGGGGCTTCTCCATATCATCAACGCCATGGGCTTCAGCCTCTCCCTGGCCGAGTTCGTGGACCAGGCGCTCTCCCTCTACGGAGACAGGCTGACCGTTCCCCGGGATGAGGCCCGCCGCAACGTGCTTGAATTCATCAAAGGCCGTTTCAGCAATGACCTTACCGGCCAGGGAATCCCGGCCGAAGCGGTGGAAGCGGTCACCTCGGTCTCCTTCGACGATCCGCTGGACTGCAAGCGGAAGATCAAAGCCCTGATGGCCATCAGCGGCCAGGAGGCCTTTGCCGTTCTGGCCGGATCCTTCAAACGGGTGATCAATATCATCAAGGACAACACCGAAACTTCGGTGCAAGCGGCGCTGCTCACCGAGGCAGCCGAGCAAAAGCTCCATGCGGCATACCTGGTTGTCCGCAAGGAGGCCTCCCCCCTGCTTGAGGCCGGCGATTACGAAAAAGCCCTGGGCGTTATCCTCAAGATGAAGGAGCCGGTTGATACCTTTTTTGAAGAAGTCATGGTCATGGCCGAGGATGAAGAGGTGCGCGCCAACAGGCTGAATCTGCTGACCACCATCGCCCACCTCTTTCTGGAGATCGGCGATTTCTCAAAGATGAACGCCATCAGTCAGTAAGCTGGACCTGGGCGATTTCAATGGCTTGTTCGTAGAGCAAGGGCAGGGAATCATGGTTGACCTTGAGTTTTTTCGCCAGAGTAGTACTCTTTTCCCAGTCTCCACGTTCGTAGGCCATGACCATAGCAAGGGTCTGGGCAAGGGGAGTTGCGACCACGGAAAGCAAAGCCTCCTGAATCTCCTCGGACAGGGCCAGCTCCGGCAGGATATCCGCCATGACTTTGTCAAGCATGGCGGGCAGCAGCGAGAACATCCCCACCGTGTGAAACATCCCCGCCTCCCTGCGCCGGTCCAGAAGCTGGTCGGCGATCAATTCGCAGAAGCTGCCCCGGAAGGCGGCCAACCGCAGCAGCTCGGAAGGCTTGTCATCGGCGAGGTAGGAAAGCATCATCAGGGACAGCCATTTGCGTAAGGTCCGCTGGCCCAGCATGGCCACGGCCATCTCGATGCTGTCCACCTTCTGCCTCCTGGCATAATAGGCGGAGTTCGCATACTTGAGCAGTTTGTAGGCCAGGGAGACATCCCGGCTGACAAACTTGGCAAGCTCGGCGAAATCGTAATCCTCATCCTGAATTACCTTCAGCACCTGCAGATAATGGAGCTTGGACCCAGGGATATCCCGCCCCTCCATGATATGGGGGCGGCTGAAAAAATAGCCCTGGAACAGATCAAAGCCCAGCTTCTTGGTGGCCTCAAACTCTTCATTGGTTTCGATTTTTTCCGCCAGCAGCTTCACGTTGTAGCGGCTGACAACCTTGGCCTGGTGCTCAAGCTCTCCAGAACTCATCTGGCGGATGTCAAACTTGATGATCCTGGCCAGCTTAATGAGCGGCAAAAACCGGTCTTCGTAAAGAAAATCATCCAAGGCCAGGACATACCCTGCCCCGACCAGATCCTCACAAGCCTGCACGATCTCGGGGGTGGCCCCCACCGTCTCCAGCACCTCAACCACGGCAATCTCTTTGGGAAAAAGGGAGGGATACCCCTTGAGCAGCATCTCTTCGCTGAAATTGATGAACGCCTTTTTCCCTTCGGTGATGGCGGCAATGCCGATCAGGAGAAAGCTGTTGGTGATGACCTTGGAGGTGGCCTCTTCCCCGTCCTGCATGGGGTCGAAGTAATTATTCAGGCCGGAACGGAAGAGAAGCTCGTAGGCGAAAACCTCCTTGTTCCTCTTGAAGATGGGCTGACGGGCAACGAAGATATTCGGTTCCGAGGCATTCATGATTGTGATGATTTTCTCATAAACCGTCCATCAGGGCAATTACCTTATAGTGCAGTAACATTTCCAGAACCTCGGTCATGGGCAAACCCACCACATTGGTATAGGAGCCGCTGATCTCCGGGACCAGAAAACACCCCTTGCCCTGAATTCCGTAGGCCCCGGCCTTGTCCAGCGGTTCTCCGGTGCGAGCGTAAGCCCGGCACAAATCCGGGGTGAGCGTGAGAAACCGGACCCTGGTGCAGACCTTCTTTGTGCACAACTCGCCGGTTGTCTGGTGCCAGAGAGAAAATCCGGTCCACACTTCATGCCAGCGGCCGGAGAGCCGCATGAGCATGGCGCAGGCCTCCGCTTCATCGCCTGGCTTGCCGAGGATCTCCCCATCCACCACCACTGCGGTATCGGCGGCAAGCACCCAGGCTGCAGGAAGATCCACACCCTGGGCCTTTTCCCGGGAAAGACGGGCGACAAAGTCCACGGGCTGTTCGCCGGTCTGCGGCGTCTCGTCAATGTCTGTCACCCGCACCTCAAAGGCAATCCCCAAATCGGCAAGAAAATCCCGCCGCCGGGGCGAACCCGAGGCCAGGATCAGTCGCTCCTGTGTCCGGAAGGCTTCCATGGAATCGGTCTCAGGCCCTGATGGAATAGCCGCCGTCCACGACGATGGTCTGCCCCTGAATCATGGCGGCCAGATCGCTGCATAAAAACAGGGCGACATCCGCCACATCCTCGGGGGTGGTAAGCCGTCCCAAGGGTGTCCGCTGCAAGGCGCCATCGAGAATCTGTTCCCGGTTGGGGAATTTTTTCAGAGCCTCGGTATCCACGGCGCCGGCGCTGATGGTGTTGACATTGATCCCCATGGGCCCAAGCTCCACAGCCAGATGGCGAACCAGCGACTCAAGCGCCGCCTTGGAAGCGCCCACCGCCGTATAATTCTCCACGGCCCGCACCGCCCCCATGCTGGAAACCGCCATGATCCTGGCGCCCTTGCCCATGAGCGGCACGGCCTGCTGGGTAAGGGAAAGCAGGGCCCGGGCGTTGATCTCCATGGCCCAGTTCCAGTGGCGGCTGCTCAGCTCAAGCGCCGGCTTGAGAACCCCGGAGGCGGCATTGCTGATGAGAAAGTCAAGATGGCCGAACTCGCTTTTGATCAGACCGAACATCCCCTGCAGATCCTCGTCGTTGGCCACGTTGGCTTTGACCACCAGGCAGCGCGCCCCTTTTTCCTCGATGAGACGGGCAGTGGCTTCCGCGTCCTGCCGATGGCGCACATAGTTCACCACCAGATCAATCCCGTTTTCCGCAAGCCGCAGGGCGATTGCCTTGCCGATCCCCCGTGAACTGCCGGTTACCAAACCCACTTTTCCCCGCAGATTGAACATAACCCTTACTCCTCTTTATGGCTGTCCCTGTAAAGGACTTATGAGTATCACCGTGCTGGCCACGATAAAATCTTCAGACGGGAAAGTAAAGAAGACTTTCCCTCAGGAGCGGGACCCGGCCCTCCGCGACCTACCTGACCATGACCCTTTTCATCCCCCCCAGCAAAAGCCGCCAGGGATGAAAACTCACCGGCTTCAGGCGGGAAGGGGCCTGAAATCCCTGTGCCGCGAGCTCTTCCGGCCTGGCAAGCGGGAAAGAGAGATCAACGAGATTGCTCCCGGCAATATTGCGCCGGAGGCATTCCCGCCAGATAGGGCTTGCTTCCGGAGAAAGGCCAAGCACACCAAGCAGAGCCGTGTCCACGGCCACGGGATTCAGCCCCCCCGCCAACAGATGCAGGGGAAAGGGGGTGCCGCTGACCGGACCGTCTTCATGCATGGCCACCACCCCGTCGGCCACGGTAATCCCCCCGGGCAGCACATCGAGGAGATCGACCAGCATCCCCTCGAACCGGTTGCCTATATCGCCATGCCGGGCATGGAGCCAGGGCTTGCGAAATCCGACCACCGCCCCGAAATAGTTCTTCACCGCCATGGTCAGATAGAGCTGACCATGGGCCTTGATCTTCGGCAGATTGACCAGCAGATCGCACTCGCCAACCGCCTGCGCAATCCCCACGGACAGACCGGAGGCGAGCCGGACCGCCCGGACCGCCTCGAAATTAATCAGGGTCACCGGCAACCCTTTCAGCGCCGCGCTGATCCCGCAGGCCGCCATGACGCCCAAGGCCGAGCCAAAGGCAGGAGAATCGCCCACCCGCACCTTGGCCCCCTGGTCAAGACACCACTCCGCCACAGCGGCGACAACCTCCGGGTGGGTACAAGCCAACCCTTTGTTCCGCACCGCGGAGACCAGATTGGGCTTGAGCAACACCCTGCTTCCCGCGGAAACCCTGAACCCCAGGGCGTCGCACAACGCATCCACCCGCCCCTTCAACAACTGGCGGTCATACTGGCCACAGGCCACCAGGCCGACCTCACCTGCGCTGAGTTCCATGTTTCCCCATGCCGAATTCCCAGGTTACTCTAACATATTGGATTAACAGCCGCGCTTTCCCCAATCACTTTCTTGTGCTTCGCGCCCAACACACATTTTTATCAATCCATGATATTTTTTTGACATCCAGTCCGGCTAAAGTCAGAATTATGACGAAAGATTCCCGGACATTCCTCCCCGGAAAAAGGCTGCCCCACCTGGCTATTTTCCAGAAATACATTGAATTACCGATAATTTACATATACTGTTATACACAGTAAAAGCCTCGCGGCACAATGCTTGCTTTACAACCAAACCTAAAAGAGAAGGCTCCGGTTTTTCCCGACCTTCCTTTTCCCCCTCGAGGAGACACAACCATGGCTGCGGAAAAAGACCCGGAAATTAAGGAGCAGGTTCCCCAAAAAAAATCCAAGATGGGTTTCTTTATCATTCTTGGGGTCGGTATTCTCGTCCTCGGCGGCGGAGGTTTCTTCGCCTACACTAAATTCATCGCCCATAAACCAGCGGCTGAAGAGGTTGCCAGCCAGGAGGCAAAAAAAGAAAACACCCCGGCAATCGGGGAAATGTTTCCCCTGGACCCCTTTGTTGTCAACCTGGCGGACCCGAAAGGCAAACACTACCTCAAGGTCAAGATTGAACTCGAGCTTGAAAACAAGGAAGCCGCGGCCAGCGTCACCAAAGCGATCCCCAAGCTGCGCGATATGGTCATCATGACGCTCACCAGCCTTGGCTTTGAAGACGTCATGACCCCGGAAGGCAAGATCCAGATCCGGGATAATCTGCTGGAGCATTTCAACGAGATCATGCGGCCCGTCCATATCAAGAATATTTATTTTACGGAATTTGTCGTACAGTAGCCCCTGGGGCCTGCACGCTCACATGAAAAACAGCCACCACACCTAAAAGAAAGCCATGGAACAGATTCTCAGCCAGGACGAGGTTGACGCGCTACTCAAGGGTATTTCCGGCGGCGAGATCGAAGAGCCGGAAGAACCCATTGACGCGGAAGCCCTGGGCTATCAGGCCTACGACTTCACCCGGCAGGAAAGGATCGTCCAGGTCAAGATGCCCGCCATGGAGGCGATTTCCGATGCCTTCATGCGAGCAGTCCGCACCTCGCTTTCCACCACCCTGCGCCGGATCATCGACCTGACCTCCGCCCCCATCGAACTGGAACGCTTCGGGGCCTTTGTCCGCACCCTGCCTGTGCCGAGCAGCCTGCAGATCTTCCGGATGGCGCCCTTCCGGGGCCATGCCCTCATCGTCCTGGAGCCCAAGCTGGTCTTTACCCTGGTGGAAAACTTCCTGGGCGGCACCGGCACCAGAAACATCCGCATTGAGGGCCGCGACTTCACGGCCATCGAACAGCGGCTCATCCGGCGGGTGGTGAATCTCCTGCTCAACGATCTGGAAAAGGCCTGGTATTCCCTGCAGCCCCTCAAGGTGCAGTATATCAGAAGCGAGATCAACCCGCAGTTCGCCAAGATCTGCCAGCCGGAAGACGTGGTGATCATCTGCCGGTACGACGTGGACATGGACCGGGCCGTGGGCAGCATCACGGTCTGCATTCCCATGAGCAACCTGGAATCGGTCAAGGGCAAGCTGCTGACCACCTTCCAGCGGGAGCAGAGTGACGAGGATATCAGCATCAAACGCGTCCTCTCCGAAAACATCAAGAACATCCCGGTGGATTTTGTGGTGAACCTGGGACGCGCCACCATTTCCGCAGGCGATGTCATGGAGCTGGTAGTCGGCGACATCATCCAGCTGGAACGCCGCACCGATGATCTTCTTCCGGCTTTTGTCGCCGGAGAAAGAAAATACATGGGAACCCCTGGCGTGCATCGCGGCAACAATGCGCTGCTCATCAAGAAGAAGGTTCTTGACCCGAACCGGGAATGAGGTGAAAGGCCCAAGGTGAAAGGCTCAAGGTTTAAAGCCAAGCCTTTCACCTTTCACCTTGAGCCTTGAGCCTTTAACCTTTTACCTTTCAAAAGGAGAAGAACCATGGCTGACGACCCCTTGGACGCCGCCGACACAAAGGCGGAAGGAGCCGGTGATGACTGGGCTGCCGCCTTGAGCGAACATGAAAATTCCGGAGGGGCGCAGGCCCCTGCCTTCGCCGAATTGAGCAATGCCGCGACCACCGCCCCGGCAGGCAACCAAAACCTTGATTTTCTGCTGGATATTCCCCTGGACGTCACCGTGGAACTGGGGCGAACCAGCATGATCATTAACAAGATGCTGCAACTGACTCAAGGGTCGGTGGTCGAACTCGACAAAGCGGCCGGTGAACCGGTGGAAATTTTTGTCAATGACAAGCTGCTGGGTAAAGGCGAAGTGATCGTGGTCAACGAGCGGTTCGGGGTGCGGATCACGGAAATCATCAGCCAGGCGGACCGGATCAAAAACATCGGCTGAACAGGAGCGCCCTTTGACCGACGCCTGTCGGCAAGGCTGCGAGAGAACCATTATGAATATCCGGCAACCATCATCCAGCCAAAGAGTGTCCCGAAAAAAGGCGCTGGCAGCCTTGGGGGCAAGCCTGCTGTATCACCTCTCCTGCCCG
>JAJZRF010000016.1 GCA_021847425.1 Deltaproteobacteria bacterium
GTGCCGAACCGCTGCTCGTCCATGGCGGGCTAATGCTGAATCCAGCCAGCCATGAATGCTCCTGGCAAGGTGCGCCAGTGTTCCTCTCCACCAAGGAATTCACCCTCCTGCAAGCGCTCATGGAACGACCCGGCGCGGTCCTTTCCCGCGTACAGCTGGAAGAGCGGCTTTACGGCTGGGGGCATGAACTCGAGAGCAATGCCGTGGACGTGCATATTTACAATCTGCGCAAAAAACTCGGCATCGAGCTGATTAAAACCCTGCGGGGGGTCGGCTACCTGCTCGGAAATCCCACATGACTTCGATCCGCAAAAAACTCTTACGCTGGCTCATGGCCGGCCAACTTCTTGCGGTGGTGCTGACCAGCGCCATCACGTATTTCTATGTGCGCTCCGAACTTGAAGATATGTTCGACAACCGTTTGCGGCAGTTGGCCTATAGTGTGCCAAGTGATGCCGATTTCGGTTCGCAAACTCCCCTGCATCTAAACAGTTTAAAGGATTCCGATGATGATTTTGCCATTCAGGTCTGGAGGAAAGACGGAATCCCGTTGCTCCATCTCAACAGCAAGGAAGGAACTCCCGCGCTTGCCGCTGAAGGATTCAGCAGCCATTGGTCAAAGGGGAAGTTCTGGCGCAGCTTTGTCCTTCGGCACGGTGAGCTTCTGGTTCAGGCGAGCCAACCCTATTCCGATCGCCTGGAGATGAGTAGCCAGGTCGCTCTGGGAGCGATCGCCCCGGTACTGGTGCTGATCGTGGTTTTGGGGATCTTGGTGTGGATCAGTGTCAGCCGGGGGCTGCGGCCATTGACAGAGCTGGCGGGCACTCTCGGTCAACGCCGCCCGTACTCCCTTGCGCCCCTTGACACGGATACCCTTCCCGACGAAGTCCGGCCCCTTGTCCTGGCGCTGAACAGGCTGCTGAAACGTTTGGGCGACGCCCTGGACGGTCAGCGCAAATTCATTGCCGACGCCGCGCACGAACTGCGCACTCCACTGGCGGCGGTGCAGTTGCAGGCGCAGCTTTTGCAGAGCGCCACCGAAGAAGAGGATCGGGCCCAGACGCTGGTGCAGATTCGCGCCGGAACAGCCCGAGCCAGTCATCTGGTGCATCAGCTTCTGACCCTGGCACGGGTAGAACCCGAAGATTGGCAACGCCCCTTTGTTCAGGTTGACCTGAGCGCCTTAATGAAATCGGTGGTGGCGGATCATGCCCCAGCGGCATTGAGCCGGCAGATCGATCTCGGCGTAGTTCAGGATGAACCGCTCTTTATCATGGGCGAGGCCGAAAGCCTGCGGGTCATGCTCGGCAACCTGGTTGATAATGCCATCCGCTATACCCCGCAAGGAGGGCGCGTCGACGTTTCCTTGAAGATGGCTGATGGTTTTGCCCGGTTTGAAGTGCTGGACAATGGCAACGGGATACCAGCGGCAGATCGTTCCCAGGTCTTCGCCCGGTTCTATCGCCGGCCCGGCACCCGCGAGTTGGGCAGCGGCCTGGGCCTGGCTATTGTCCAGGAAGTTGCCGCGCATCATCACGGCGAGGTGCTGCTGGCCGATGGTGAAAAAGGCACGGGTTTGAAGGTGATTGTCATGTTGCCCATTACCAGGGATGGGGCGAATGGACAGGGACTATTTAATGCGGGCTGAAAATTACTGCACAACTCAGACGAGGAGGGAATAAGTCATGTTATGGGGATGGGGACTAAAACCACTGATTACGCGCGGCTATCTGACTGTGACGGATGCTGAAAACCGGATTCACCATTACGGTGTTTCAGGTTCCCTGCCGGCGGTGTCCATCCGTCTGCGCGACCATGCGCTGCAATGGAAGCTGGCGCTTAATCCGGGATTATATTTCGGCGAGGCCTACATGAATGAAACGCTGGCCATTGAATCCGGCACGCTGCATGACCTGCTCAACCTGTTCGCCATCAATCTTTCACAAACCACCCCATCCATGCTTGATTCGCTGGTGGAAGGCGTGGATTTTCTTACCCGGGCCTGGCAGCAGTATAACCCGCGCGCACGGGCCTCGGCGAATGTCCGCCATCATTACGATCTCTCCGATGCGCTTTACAACACATTTCTCGATGCCGACATGCAATATTCCTGCGCCTATTTCCCGACTGCGGAAACAAGCCTGGAGGAAGCGCAATATCTGAAGAAAAGCCATATCGCCGCCAAGCTCCGCCTTGAGCCTGGCATGCGCGTGCTCGATATCGGTTGCGGCTGGGGTGGCATGGCGATCTATCTGGCGCAGGAAACAGGGGTAGAAGTGACCGGGCTTACCCTTTCGGTCGCCCAAACGGAAAAAGCCCGGGAGCGGGTGAAAAAAGCCGGGCTGGAAAAACAGGTGAAGATTTGCCTGCAGGACTACCGCGAAGAAAAAGGCACCTATGACCGCATCGTGTCAGTGGGCATGTTCGAGCATGTCGGCGTGCGCCATTACCCGGAATTTTTCAACAAGCTGAGAGCTCTCCTTAAACCCGATGGCGTGGCGCTGCTGCACGCCATCGGCCGGGTCGACGGTCCGGGCACGACCAATCCCTGGCTGCGCAAATATATTTTTCCGGGCGCATATGCCCCGGCGCTGTCGGAAGTATTGGCTGTCATTGAACACAGCGATTTATGGGTGACGGATATTGAAATCCTGCGCCTGCATTATGCGCGCACGCTCAGCGAATGGCATAAACGCTTTAATGCCCGCCGCAACGAAGTCGCGGCGATGTATGACGAACAATTCTGCCGCATGTGGGAATTTTACCTGCTCAGTTCGGAGGTGGACTTCCGCTATCTGGGGACAATGGTATTTCAGATACAGCTTACGCGTGATATCGAGGCGTTGCCAGTGACCCGCGATTACATGCTGGATTGGGAGCGTTCACGAAAGGCTTATGTGCCGCTGAAGCAGGAGCAGACAACCTGAGGGAACAGAACACTTGGGGTTATTGCGGTTCAGCATGGACTTGCGTATTGCTGCAAATAACTCTGTAAATTTTTCCCGTTGTTATTGATCCGGCGATTAAACAAGTCATGCCCGAATGCTTTAGTCGGGCATCCACTACCTATAGATTCCCGCCTTCGCGGGAATGACGGTTTAGATATTTAACCTTGGCAAGGAACTCACGGTGAAAACCTATTTTTCTTTTTTGTTGTTCGTTGCGAGCCTGGCAGGCTGTACCGCTTATCACCCGCTGCCACTCCAGACCAGGCCCCGGTTTCCGGCGGAGATGCCGCATCTCGTCGTGCAATCGGCGCACATGCCGCTGCCGGAACTTGCATCCCACCGGTTCGATCCGAGCGATGGGCTGGACATGACGGAAGTGGCAATGCTGGCGGTGGCCAATAATCCTCAACTCAAGGTGGCGCGCGACGAGGCCGGCATCACTCACGCCCAGGCCTTTGCCGCCGGGCTGCTGCCTGACCCGCAGCTGAGCCTCACCCGGGACTTTCCCACCAATGGGGCTGCCGGCAATACCAGCGCTTTCAACCTGGGCGTGAGTTACGATGTGAATGCTTTGCTTACGCGTTCCGCCGTCAAAAATGCGGCGCGGGCAACAGCGCTCCAGACCGATCTCAACCTGCTGTGGCAGGAATGGCAGGTGGTCAGCCAGGCCCGCCTGCTGTTCGCCCGCAATCTGGGCCAGCAGCAGCTTCTCGCTGTGTTGCAAAAAGAACGCGCCCTGCTGTTTTCGCGCTACCAGCGCACCCGGCAGGCGCTGGCCCAGGGCAACCTCACCCTGGACGCGGCCAATGCCGATCTGGCCGCGCTGCAAACGCTGGATACCGCCATCAATGATCTTTCGCGCCAGATCGGCGCCAATCGCCATGACCTCAACGCCCTGCTCGGCCTTGCCCCTGACATGCGGGTTCGCCTTGTCGGTGAGCCCCAGCTGCCGCCCCTCGATGAAGCCGGGCTGAAGTCGGCCATTGAACGGATTGGCGCACGACGTCCCGACCTGCTCGCCCTGCAGGCCGGCTATGAAAGCCAGGAGCAACGTTTCCGTCAGGCGGTGCTGGCGCAATTCCCGGCGCTCAACATCGGCCTGACCCGCGCCCGGGATACCTCCGGCCTTTACACCCATGGTTTCGGCATTACCCTCAGCCTGCCCATCTTCAACCGCAACCAGGGCAACGTCGCCATCGAACAGGCGACGCGCCAGTGCCTGCATGACGAGTACCAAATGCGCATCAACAGCGCCGCGGCCGATATCGCCCGCATTCTGGAAGACCAGAAACTGCTTGAGGGACAGCTGCAAAACGTGGAGTCCGGCGAGGAGACGCTCGCCCGGGCGGCGGCCAATGCCCAGGCGGCCTTCGACGCGGGCAACATCGATTCGCTGGCCTACACCAACCTGCGCACTGCCTGGCTTGCCAAGCAGGCAGAAGCCATCACCCTGAGACAGACCATACTGGAGCAACGCGTGGCGCTGCTGACGCTGATCGGCGGCGAATTGCCCGCCCATGACGACAAGGATTAAATCATGAAACCGATAGTGATGCTGTTGACCCTGGCAATGACGATGAACCTGGCGCAAGCGGCAATGGCGGCGCCAGCCGGCAACGAGGCCAGCGTGCTGGTCAAGACAGAAGCCTTGCGCAGCCAGACGATGGCCGAAACCCTCACCGTGTATGGAACCGTCATGCCCGCCACCGGGGCCACGGAAAACTTGAGTTTTCCAAGACCGGTGCGGATCCTTCGCCTGCTGGTGGCCCCAGGGCAAGTCGTGAGGCATGACGAACCGCTGCTGGAACTTGTTACCGAGGCCACCGCGACGGCGGCGTATCGTCAGGCCGAATCAGCGGAAATTTTCGCCCGGGGCGAACTTAAACGCGTGGAGGATCTGGCGGCCCAGCAATTGGCCACCCAATCACAGGTTGCCTTGGCCCGCAAGTCCTTGCAGGACGCACAGGCAACCTTGGCGGCCCAGGAGAAACTGGGCGCCGGGCTTCATGAGCAAACAGTAAAAGCACCCTTCGATGCGCTGGTGGTAGCCATTAGCGTGCAGCAAGGCGATCGTCTCCAGCCTGGCGCCAGCATAATGCAACTGGCGAAATCAGGTGCGTTGCGCGCACTCCTTGGCGTCGAACCGGAAGATGCGAGCCGGGTGCGGACAGGGATGCCGATCCAGCTGGCTTCGGTATTCACCACGGGGGAAATGGTCAACGCCAAGGTGTCGAAAGTATTCGGCGCCATCAATGCCCATACCCGGCTGGTGGACGTGGAGGCCCTGCTGCAAGGCCAGGCGGATGGGCTGCTGTCCGGCATGCAGGTGCGCGGGCTTATTGATCTCGGGGGCAGGAAATGCTGGGTGGTGTCACGTTCCGCAGTGCTGCAGGATGGTCATGGCGCCTATCTCTTTCAGGTGCGGGACGGACATGCCAAGCGGGTGGAGGTGACCGTCGGGGTGGAAAACGGCGATACCGTGGCGGTTACCGGCAGCGGCCTGGACAGCCGCCTTAAGGTGGTGGTGCTCGGCAACTATGAGTTGCAGGACGGCATGATCGTGCGGGAGGCGGGAAAATGAATTTTTCCGCCTGGATGCAGGCCCATCGCAGATCCATTCTTTTTTTCATCTTCATGCTGGCGGCAGCGGGGCTGTTCGCCGCCTTCAAGCTGCCGGTGACGCTATTTCCCAACGTCGATTTTCCCCGGGTGCTGGTTTCCCTGGACGCAGGCGATCGCCCGGCGGAACAGATGGAGGTGGAGGTAACCATGCCGGCGGAAGAAGCAATCCGGCGTGTGCCTGGCGTGCAGAATGTGCATTCCACCACCAGCCGGGGCTCCGCCGAGATATCGGTCAATTTTGCCTGGGGCACGGACATGGCGCTGGCCGCCTCCCAGGTCAGCCAGGCGGCGGCCCAAATTTTGCCGCAACTGCCGGCCGGCACGCAAGTCGCCACCAAGCGCATGGACCCGACGGTATTTCCCATTCTCGCCTACAGTCTCACCTCGGATGTATCGTCTTTGACGCAGCTTCGCGATCTGGCCCAGTATCAACTGCGCCCGTTGCTTTCCGGGGTGACAGGGGTGGCGCGGATTCAGGTCGTGGGCGGCACGAAAGAGGAATATCACGTCATCGTCGATCCCGTTCGCCTGCAGGCTTACGGGCTGGCCATGAGCGACGTGTCGCGCGCCTTGGCGGCAGCCAACGTGGTGTCCGCGGTCGGCCGGCTGGAGGATCACTACAAACTGTACCTGGGTATCGCCGACACGCGCCTGAAAAGCCTCGACGACATCCGGCAGACCGTGCTCAAGACCAACGCCAACGGCCTGGTGCGCATGGAGGATGTGGCAACCGTGACGCGCAGCACGGTCCCGCAATGGATTCGCATCAACGCCGACGGACATGCCGCGGTCTTGATGCAGGTTTATCAGCAACCCGGCAGCAACAGCGTGCTGATAGCCCAAAGCATCAAAGCCAAACTCGATGCCTATCGCGCCCAGTTGCCAAAAGATGTGAAGATCGCCAATTGGTACGACCAAAGCCAGCTGGTCATCGCCTCCGCGGCCAGCGTGCGGGATGCCATCTTGATCGGCATAGGCTTGGCAACGCTGGTTTTGCTGGCTTTTTTGCGCAACCTCAAGATCACCCTCATCGCCATCATCGTCGTGCCCGCCGTACTGGCAGCCACGGTGGTGCTGCTCACCGCCCTGAACATGAGTTTCAACATCATGACCCTGGGCGGCATGGCGGCCGCGGTGGGACTGATCATCGACGATGCCATCGTCATGGTCGAGCACATCGTGCGGCGCCTGCGCGGCGCCTCTGGCGACCACCACGGCCGGGTGCTGGAAGCCGCGCGGGAATTCCTGCGGCCCTTGACCGGTTCCTCCGCGTCCACGGTGATCATCTTCATCCCCCTGGCTTTTCTCGATGGCGTTACCGGTGCGTTCTTCAAGGCGCTGTCGCTCACCATGGCGGCCGGGCTGGTGATTTCATTTCTGATCACCTGGCTGGCCGTGCCCATTCTGGCCGACCACCTGCTCAACGTCAAGGACGCCAACCAGAAGGAAGGCGGCCGCCTGACCGGCTGGATACATGCGAAATACGAAGGGGTCATGCGCCGCATCCTGGCACGGCCGGTGCTGATACTGGCGGGGATAGCGCCTCTGCTGGCCCTGGGCTGGGTGGCTTATCATCAGGTCGGCTCGGGCTTCATGCCCAACATGGACGAGGGCGGGTTCATTCTGGATTACCGTTCCGAGCCAGGCACCTCGCTGACCGAGACCGACCGTCTGCTGCGGCAGGTGGAGAGCATCATCCGCGCCAACCCCAATGTGGACACGTATTCCCGCCGCACCGGCACGCAGTTGGGAGGTGGCCTGACCGAAGCCAACGAGGGGGATTTCTTCATCCGCCTCAAGCCGCAACCGCGCGCGCCGATCAATGAGGTGATGGACCAGATCCGCATCCAGGCCCAACAGCAGGTGCCCGGCCTCGACATCGAGATGGCGCAGCTGATGGAAGACGTGATCGGCGATTTGACCGCCGTGCCGCAACCGATCCAGATCAAGATTTTCTCGGACGATATGGCCGTGCTCAAATCCTTGGCGGAGAAAACCGCCGCAGCCATCGCCAAAATCCCCGGCGTGGTTGAAATACGCAACGGCATCAACCCGGCCGGGGATGCCCTCAATATTCAGGTCGACCGGGTCAAGGCCTCGCTGGAGGGCGTCGATCCCGAGGCGGTAACGCGCATGGTGCAGGATGCCCTGGCAGGACAGGTGACAACCCAGATTCGCGAAGGGGTCAAAATGGTCGGGGTGCGCGTCTGGATACCCGAGCCGTTGCGATCCAGCGAAAATGATCTGGGCAGACTCCTACTGCGCGCGCCGGACGGCCATCTTTTTCCGCTCAAGCGCGTGGCGCGAATCACCGCGCTTTCCGGCCAACCGCAAATCGGCCGCGAAAATTTCAAGCGCATGATCGCGGTGACGGCGCGCATCAGCGGGCGCGACATGGGGTCAACCATCCGTGATGTAAAACGGGTGATGAACGCCCCAGGCATGCTGCCAAAAGGGGTATATTACGAACTCGGCGGTCTTTACCAACAGCAGCAGATCGCCTTCAAAGGGTTGATAACGGTGTTCGTTGCCGCGGTGGCCCTGGTGTTCCTGCTCCTGCTCTTTCTCTATGAGCGGTTCCGGATCGCCCTGTCCATCCTGGCCGCGCCTCTACTCTCCATTCCGGCGGTGTTCATCGGTCTGTGGACCACGGGCATCGAACTCAATATCTCCGCCATGATGGGCATGACCATGATTGTCGGCATCGTCACCGAAGTGGCCATATTCTATTTTTCCGAATATGAAAGCCTGCCCGCCGGCATGGGGCGCATCGAAGCGTTGATCACGGCGGGCAAGAACCGCATGCGCCCCATCGCCATGACCACGTTGGCGGCCATTCTCACCCTGCTGCCGCTGGCGCTCGCCATTGGGCAGGGTTCCGCCATGCAGCAGCCACTGGCAATAGCCATCATTTCCGGGCTGGTGGTGCAGCTTCCCCTTGTACTGCTGGTGATGCCGGTGCTGTTCCGCCTCCTGGAAGGGAAAAAATGCAACGAGTGGGATTTTTAACAAAAGAGTGATTACCGCTCAGCAGGGTGATCTTACCGGTGGACGCAGGAGCGTTCGCTTCATTTAACGACAAGGAGTAGTATCATGACAGTATCGAAGAAGCAGGTGGCAACATTGGTTGGTTTGGTTATGATGGCGGCTATGGCAGCCAACGCCTTTGCCTTCACGGGCCAGAATTTTGCCCCAGAGGCCAAAATCAACATTGAACAGGCGCGGGCGATTGCTCTCAAGGCCCATCCCGGCAAGATTATCAATGAGGAATTGGAGCAGGAAAAAGGGGGCAGCGGCCTGCGCTATTCCTTCGACATTCAGCACGACAAGGTTACGCAGGAAGTCGGCGTGGACGCAAAGACCGGTCGGGTACTGGAAAACGCCCCCGAAGGCCCCAACGCGGATTAATCCTTGCACTGATGATCGGCCATCCCCGTTCGTCGTCATGAGGACGGGCTTTTCTTTAAACGCAAGGCCGCATTGGGATGCCGGCAGCCATAACACTTTATTTGCCGTGATGTAAATATCCGGGCGCAGAGCGCCCGGCTTTGGTCACCCCTATAAGGGGTTACAATGCCTTGCCCCCAGAGGGGGGCAAGGGGGATGTTGTCCCCGGCTTGAATATCAGAACAACTTTAATTGTTCCTGCCGTTTTTCTTGAACATCTTGATATTGCACATACTTTCTAATCATAGCATCGAGCCCTGCCGTGTCCACGCAATATCCTTTGGACCAAAAATGATTGTCCCAATAGGGCTTTTTCTTCAACTTGCGGAACTTGTTCAAAATGTTGATTGCCGTTCGGCCCTTTATAATCCCGACATAATCTGAGATTGACAGCTTCGGCGGAACCAGTGCCAACAAATGCACATGGTCGGCCTGGATGCTCAACTCAACCACTTCTACTTCCGCTCGTTCCGAAAACACCCTGATGCATCTTGATACTTCTTCGCCAATCTCGCCAGTCAGCATCCGAACCCTGTATTTCGGTACCCATACAAGATGATATTGGCAATGCCAGATTGTCTGTGATAGCTTTCTGAACCTGCACCTTGCCCTCAGGGCAAGGATTTCTAAATCGCATTAAAAAGTTGTATGTCAAGCCATCAAAAGTGATCATATAGTTGGCTGGTGGCTTTGCGGTAAAAAAATAGTTTTTATGACTTTGTCAAATCCGATAATAACCGACTGAATCAAGAGAGAAATATCCATAAAAAAACAGACCGTTAATACGCCCATCATTTTTCGTCTGCAAGCCGCTCGAGTGAACGCTCTGGCTATACTGCCTTACGGGACATACAATAACAAAGGGAACGATGGATGAGAATTCTTATAGTCGAAGATGACAAGCAGACCGCCTTGTTCATTTTAAAAGGGCTGAAGCAGGAAGGCTTTGCCGTGGACCACGCCTCGAACGGCGAAGAGGGCCTTCATCTTGCATTAACACAATCCTACGACGCTGCGGTGATTGACATCATGCTGCCCAAATTGGACGGGCTGGCGGTGATTGACGAAATGCGCCGAAACGGCATCGAAACTCCCGTTATCGTTCTGAGCGCCAAGAGTTCGGTCGATGACCGAATTAATGGCCTCCAGGCTGGTGGTGACGACTATCTTGTTAAGCCCTTCGCTTTTTCGGAATTAGTAGCGCGTATTCAGGCGCTACTAAGGCGGGCTACCAGAGCTGCTGAACCAACGACACTCTCCGTCAGTAATCTCAAAATAGACCTGGTAAGGCGCAAAGCCTACAGAAAAGACATTGAGCTTGAACTACAGCCAAAGGAATTCGCCTTACTGGAATACCTCGTGCGGAATGCCGGCCGGGTCGTTTCAAAAACGATGATCATGGAGCACGTTTGGGACTACAACTTCGACCCGCGGACTACTGTGGTTGAATCACGCATATGCCGCCTACGGGATAAAATAGACCGTTCGTTTGCAGGCAATCTCATCCATACGATACGGGGTGTCGGGTATGTTCTTGAAGAGAGGGACTAATTTTCTGCGAACCACAACCTTCCGGCTCACCCTCTGGTACCTTGTGGTGTTTAGCATATTGTCGCTGGCGGTGTTCTTGGTCGGCTATGTGTCTCTCGCCTCGCATCTCCACAACCAGACTGATCATGAGATCATGGACATGGCTAAGGCGTTCGAGGCCCTTTACAAGGAACATGGCGTGACTGCGCTCCAGGGCGAGTTTACGCGCGAGGCGGAATCACGGGGAACAAAGCGGATGTTCTTTCAACTGTTCTCACCGGAGGGAATATTGCTGGCGACATCTGATTTGAGCCAGTGGAATGGATTTGTAACGCCCCACTTGGCTGCATCGGCCCCATCCTTGGGCCAGGTGTCTTTCCGCACGCTCTCCTTGGCTGGCCATCGGCACAAAGTAAGAGTGATGATTTCCAAGGCTGATACTGACGGCAATGTGCTTATAATCGGCAACACCCTCCAGGACGCCGAAATCATGCTGGAGAAATATCGGGAGACATTCGGTACTGCCCTCATGGCCATGCTGGTTTGCGGCGGCTTGGTAGGATGGCTTTTGGCCAGGAAAGCTATGTCAGGGGTCCAAAGGGTGACAGACACGGCGACCCGGATAGGGAGGCATGATCTTAGGCGAAGGGTAGAGCTGGCTGGTGAAGGAGAAGAGATAAAGGCACTTGCCCATGCCTTCAATGCCATGCTGGAACGGATAGAATCTCTTTTGAACGAGTTGCAGCAGATAACTGATAATGTTGCTCATGAGCTGCGCACCCCTATTACGCGCATCCGCGGCATCGCCGAGACAACCCTGAAGGGCAGCGGAGATCTTAATGAGTATCGCGAAATGGCGGCCTCGATCATCGATGGAAGCGATGACCTGATCGAAATGATCGGCACGATGCTGGAGATAGCAAAGACCGATTCGGGGGTCGCCGAACTTAACCTCGTGCCTATGAATATTCAAGAGATTGTCGAGGAGGCCGCAGATCTGTTCACTCCCATGGCCGAGGATAGAGGCATCAACATCCGCCTGGATAAGCCGCCTCATCAGACCGTGGAGGTTCTTGGCGACCGGTCAAGGCTGCAACGCGTCGTGGCGAACCTGTTGGACAATGCCATCAAGTACACGCCCTACGGCGGTACGGTAATCCTATCTGTCGATGAATATGCGGGGGGAGTGAAGGTGGAAATCAGCGATACCGGCGTGGGTATCAATGAAAAGGACATTTTTCACGTCTTTGAGCGCTTTTACCGCGGCGACAAAAGCCGTTCGACAACAGGCAGCGGCCTTGGATTAAGCCTGGCGCTTGCTATCATCCACGCCCATGGCGGCAACATCACCGTAAAAAGCACCGATACAGGAAGCGTTTTCTCCATTCTCCTGCCCAGCAAGCAATCCCTTCGATAATGTCTTTCGACTTTACCAAAAAGTAAAGTTGAGGACAAGTCCCGGTAAACTACGAAGTGTATATTCGTTTTTGTTAGGTATACTTCTCAGGGGGGGGTGTCCTCTGAGAGTAGGAATAGGAATACGTGACCGCCAAGTGCGGCGGGTTCCAACGGCAAGATGTCTTACAGCGCCGGGGTGATTAGATGAAGCATCCGCTTTTATTCATTGTTTTGATCATGCTGTCCGGTTGTGCGACTTACCACGCGCAACCTATCGCGCCAGCGGCATTGATGAACGCTTTCGAGGCGCGCACGCTGGATAGCCCAGATCTGCGGGAATACGTTGCCGCACATTGCGGCGATACCGATTCCTGCACGCCCGGCATCTGGGATTTAAACACGCTGACGTTGGCTGCTTTTTATTTCAGCCCGGCATTGGATATCGCGCGCGCCAAGCACGGCGTCAGTCAAGCTGCTATTCAGAGCGCGGGGCAGCGTCCCAACCCTGCTCTCCAACTTCCACTCGCGTACACCACCAACGCCAAAGCCGGCGAATCGCCTTATACCTTCGGCCTGGGTCTGGATATTCCGCTTGAAACCGCCGGCAAGCGCGGCTACCGGCTGGCGCAGGCGCAACAGATGTCCGACGCCGCACGATTTAATATCGGCACCATCGCCTGGCAAGTACGCAGCCGCTTGCGCGGACATATGCTCAATTTCTATGCCGCGACCAGCAGAATAGAGATTCTGGGACAACAAATCGCCGCGCAACAGCAGATCGTGGCGATGCTAGACAAGCGGCTGGCCGTGGGCGCGGCATCGTTTCCGGAAGCCGACCAAGCGCGCATTGCGCTGATCCGGAACCGCATCGATCTGGCGCACGCGCAACAGCAGAGTCAGGACGAGCGCGCGCAAATCGCATCGGTGATTGGGTTGCCGGTCGATGCGCTGGCGAACATCCAAATTAGTTTTGGCGCCTTTGAGCGGGTCCATCCCGCTATCCCAGCCGATGACGCCCGCCGTCAGGCGATTCTCAACCGCGCCGACGTATTGGCTGCGCTATCGGAATACGAGGCCAGCCAAGCGGCGCTGCAACTGGAAATCGCCCGCCAGTATCCCGACATTCATATCGGGCCAGGCTACACTTTCGATGCGGGGGCGGACAAATTCGTGCTGCCGGTTTCCGGCATCAGCTTGCCCCTTTTCAATCAGAATCAAGGGCCGATTGCCGAAGCCAGCGCACGCCGCACGGAAGCGGCCGCGCGCGTCCACGCGTTGCAAGCGCAAGCCATTGATGACACACAGCGGGCAGTGCAAAATTACCGTACCGTGCTGGAAAAGTTACATCTCGCCGAATCGCTGCTGTCAGCCCAGCGGCGTCAATTGCAAGACCTGCAAAAGACCTATAAGGCCGGTGAGACGGGTCGGCTGGCGCTGACCCTGGCGCAACAAGAATTTTATACGCAGGCCTTGACCCGCCAGGATGCGCTGGTGCAGGTGCAACGAAATATCGGTCAACTGGAAGACGCCATGCAGCGGCCGCTATTGACTACCGACTTCCCCGCCGTTCCCGAATAGAGGAGATCAAATATGAATTCGCGGTTTACTATCAAACACCTCACGCTAATGATTTTGATGCTGGGCATGGCTGGGATTGCCGTCTGGTCGTTGCTTCAGGACAAACGGGATCTAAGGCCGGAAACGGTCACGCCTGCGGCAACACAACGTGTTACGATTGTGAACGGCGTAACCATGGTGTCGCTCGACGCCGCGACTCAGGCGCAAAGCGGTATCCTTACTGAACTCTTGTCCGCGGCGAGCTATCAGCCGGAAACAGTCACCTATGGCTCGGTCCTGGATTTGCAGCCGCTGATTGATCTGCGTGTGCGTTACTTTTCCGCGCTGGCCGATGCCAGTATGGCGCAAGCAATGGTGGCTGCCTCCCGGCAAGAGTACGAACGTAACCGTCTCCTGTATCAGGACAACCAAAATGTTTCCCTGAAAACGTATCAGGCCACCCAGGCGGCTTATCTGTCCGATCAGGTCAAGGCGGATACCGCTGCGCTTAACGCAAAAAGCATCCAGGCTGCGGTGCGGCAGCAGTTCGGCGCGACGCTGGGACGCTGGGCGCTTAATTCCCGTTCGACCGAATTTGCGCGTCTTTTAAACCGGGAGGAAGTGTTGTTGCGCGTTATCTTGCCGCTTGACGATGGTAGCGCGGCACCCGCCCGGATTCAAATAGCCGCGAACGATAGCCTGCGGTTGCCGGCTTATCTGGTTTCGCCCTCGCCACAAAGCGATCCTGCCATTCAAGGCAGCGCTTTTATTTATCGCGCCGCTGCACCGATAGCGACCGGCACCAGTATTGTTGCGTACCTGCCCACTGTCAGGCAAACTACACGCGGGATTCTTATCCCCGCCGGCGCAGTTGTCTGGTACGGCGGGCAACCGTGGGCCTATGTGCAAATAAACCCCGATCGTTTCGGCCGCTACCCGATGGCGCAAAAATTCCCCATGCACGGCGGTTTTTTTGTGGCGCAGGAATTTAAACCGGGAGAGCGTGTCGTCGTCAGCGGCGCGCAGTTGCTGCTTTCCGAGGAATTACGGCCGCAGGCCGGCAGTTCTGGTTCCAAAGATCCGGAAGGCGACTGAACATGAAAAATAACGATTGCGTGATGTCATGCTGACCTCCATTGTTCGTTTTGCCATCCGTTTGCGCGGTGTGGTGATCAGCCTGGCCTGTCTGCTGGCAGGCTACGGCATCTATACCCTCTATCATTCAAAGCTCGATGTATTCCCTGAATTCGCCCCGCCCTTGGCGATCATCCAGACCGAAGCGCCCGGCCTGTCGAGCGAACAGGTCGAAGTGCTGGTCACCCAGCCGATCGAGAACGCGATGGGCGGCACGCTGGGGCTCCAAACCCTTCGTTCCAAATCGCTGCAGGGCTTGTCCGTGGTCACCATGACTTTTCGCGATGGCATGGACGTCTATCGTGCCCGGCAGTTGGCGTCCGAGCGTCTCGGCAGCGTTGCGGGCAAACTGCCGCGTGGGGTCAAGCCGCCCGCACTGCTGCCGCTCAGTTCGTCGACCGGTGTGGCGATGGTCATCGGATTAACCTCCGACGTCCGATCCCCAATGGAGTTGCACAAGCTCGCGGAATGGACCTTGCGACCGCAACTGCTCGGCCTGCCGGGTGTTGCCGACGTGGTGGTGTTTGGTGGCGATGTGCCACAATTTCAGATTCAAGTCGACTCGCAGAAACTCGTTCGTTACGGATTGTCGTTGCAAGATGTGCTGAACGCCGCCAAACGCTCGACCGGTGTGCGCGGCGCGGGCTTTCTGGAAAACGCCAATCAGCGCATCGTCATCAATACCGAAGGCCAGATACAAACCGCCGAGCAGCTGGCCCACGTCGTGGTGCGTTATAAAAATGGAATCGGTATTCATCTGGGCGATATCGCCCAGGTCGCCATTGCGCCGGCGCCTGCGGCAGGCGCCGCAGCCATAAGGGATAAGCCTGGCGTGATGCTGATCATCGAAAGCCAGTACCACGCGGATACGATGTCGGTCACCCAATCCGTTGAACAGGCGCTGGTGGAGTTGAAACCCGTATTGGCCGCCAATCAGGTTACTCTCCATCCGGATATTTTCCGGCCCGCCAACTTCATCGTGGCAGCCATCGGCCATCTGCGCACCGCGTTGCTGCTGGGCGGTTTGCTGGTCATCGTCGTGCTGTTCTTGTTTCTGCTCGATGTCAGAACCGCTTTTATCTCGGCCACGGCCATTCCCTTGTCCCTATTGACCGCGGTAATCGTCCTGCATTATTTCGGCGTCAGCCTGAATACCATGACGCTGGGCGGATTGGCTATCGCGCTCGGAGAAGTGGTGGATGACGCTATTATCGATGTAGAAAATATTTTACGGCGACTGCGCGAAAATCAGACCCTGGCAAAACCGTTGTCCGCCGCGCGAGTGGTGCTGAAGGCCTCAATCGAAGTGCGCAGCGCGGTGGTGTTCGCGACCTTTATCGTCGCCCTGGTATTCCTGCCGGTGCTGACCCTGTCCGGCGTTGCGGGCAAATTGTTCGCGCCACTCGGCATCGCTTACATCCTCGCCATCCTGGCGTCGCTGGTCGTGGCCATGACGGTTACGCCCGCATTGGCTTACGTTCTGCTGACGAGGAAGCCGCTGCAGGCCGGAGAGCCGCGACTGGTGCAAGGATTAAAAGCGCGCTACCATAATTTGTTGTCCTGCGTCGAGCACCGATCGCGGCTGGTTATTTCGGTGATCGTCGTGCTTTGTATCGCGGCGCTGGCGACCCTGCCCCTTCTTGGCGGCAGTTTTATTCCGGAGATGAAGGAAGGTCATTACATAGTCCATATGGCGGCGGCGCCCGGCACTTCTTTGGCCGAATCGATGCGTATCGGCCGCGAAATCACCCTGGCTTTGGGTAAAATTTCCGGCGTGCGTCTTGTAGCGCAGCGCGCCGGGCGGGCGGCCGAGGTCGTCGACCCGGTGGGGGTCAATATCAGCGAATTCGAGGTCGATCTCAAACCGATGTCGGGGAGCAGACAGGAACGCGCGTTAGCCGATATCCAGCGTACGCTGGCGCACTTTCCGGGCTTGACGACTTCTGCCAATACCTTCCTCACCGAGCGGATAGATGAAACTATTTCCGGCTATACGGCACCAGTTATCGTCAATATCTTCGGCAACGATCTCGATATCCTCGATGCCAAGGCGCAGGAAATCGCCCAGGTGTTGAACCGCACCCCGGGCGCCATCGGCGTCGGCGTGCAATCGCCGCCCGGCACGCCGCAACTGGTCATCCGCCTGCGGCAGAATCAGTTGACGCGCTTCGGTTTCGAGCCGGTGGATCTGCTGGAGGCGATCCAGGCCGCTTACCAAGGGATCACTGTCGCACAGGTTTATGAAGGCAACCGGATCTACGACATTGCCGTGTGCTTGAGTCCCGCCGACCGCGAAAGTCCGGCGGAAGTGGGAGCACTGCCCTTGCGCAATCCGCAAGGCTTGATGGTTCCGCTCAAACAACTGGCCGATATTTATCAATCCATCGGCCGCTACCAGATCCAGCATACCGGCGGTCAACGCTTGCAAACCGTGACATCCGGCGTACAGGGCCGGGCCATAAGCGATTTTGTTGCACTGGCGCAAGCGAGGGTCAACAAAGAAGTGGCCTTTCCCAAAGGAACGTACGCGGTATTTGCCGGTGAAGCGCAGGCGCGGGAGCAATCGCAGCATGATTTGCTGGTTCACGCTGTCCTGGCGGGAATCGGCATTGTGCTATTGCTGTTCATGGCCCTGCGCAGCACGCGCGCACTGCTGCTGGTTCTGGTGAACCTGCCGTTTGCCCTGATCGGCGGTGTTGTAACCGTGCTGATCACGGGCGGCAATCTGACGCTGGGTTCCCTGATCGGTTTTGTTACCTTGTTCGGCATTACCCTGCGGAACTCGATCATGCTCATTTCCCACTACCAGCATCTGGTGAACCGGGAAGGCCTGGTCTGGGGTCCGGAAGCAGCTAATCGCGGCGCATCCGAGCGGCTGGTGCCGATTTTGATGACTGCCCTGGTCACCGCCCTGGGTCTTTTGCCGCTGGCAATATACAGCGGGGCGCCCGGCAACGAGATCGAAGGGCCGATGGCGATCGTCATTCTCGGCGGGCTGATTACGTCGACGGTTCTGAACCTGCTGGTGCTGCCGACGCTGGCTTTACGCTTCGGGCGCTTCGAGAAAGGATGATCCGGGCATCATGTATTGACTCAAGGATACAGCCATGCCGAACAGCTTTGACGGCCTGAGTGACGCGGAAGTACAGGCGCGCCGCGAAAGAGGCGAGGCCAACCGGGTCTTGGAACCCGCGAGCCGGGCGGGATGGGAGATTGTTCGCGCAAATGTCCTTACCCGCTTCAACGCGCTCCTGGGTTCGCTATTCGTCGTCATCCTCGCGGTGGGATCATGGCAGGACACATTGTTCGGCGGTGTTCTCATCATCAATTCCCTGATCGGGATCATTCAGGAACTGCGGGCAAAACGGACGCTGGAGCGCCTCGCGCTGCTTAGCCAGTCCAAGGCATGCGTGGTTCGCTCTAGGCGGATTATCGAAATCCCGGCAACGGAGATCGTCCTCAATGATGTTCTCGATCTGGCCCCCGGCAATCAGATTCTGGTGGACGGCGTCCTGCTTTCAGCCGACAACCTGGAGGTGGACGAGTCCCTTCTAAGCGGCGAAGCCGAACCTGTGCCCAAAGAGGTGGGCGAGACAGTGCTCTCGGGGAGCTTTGCGATTGCCGGGAACGGGCGCTACCGGGCAACACGGGTCGGATCGGCTGCCTACGCCCACAACCTCGCCAGGGAGGCCCGGCACTTCAGCCTGGCGCACTCCGAGCTGCGCGCCGGGATCAACCGGATGCTCCGCTACGTCACATGGGCGATTGTCCCGACAGCCCTGCTCCTTTTTGGGAGCCAAGTCATCGCACAGGCGCATCTGACCGGCGCGCTGCTTTTTTCCGCCGCCGGCGTGGTTGCCATGGTGCCCGAGGGACTGGTGCTGCTGACTAGCGCGGCGCTCGCCCTGGGGGCGATTCGATTGGCGCGCCGGAATACGCTCGTCCAGGACCTCCCGGCGACCGAGACGCTGGCGAGGGTCGACGTTATCTGTCTCGACAAGACCGGCACCCTGACCGAGCGAGAGCCCGAGGTCGAGCACGTCGAGTTGTTGGCAGCCCATCCCGGCGCGCTAAACGCACTGTCGGCACTCGCGGCAGTCGACCCCAGTCCGAATGGCACCTTGCGGGCAATCGGTCGCGCCTATCCCAACGCAGGTGGCGTTGTTTCCACAAGCCTGGTGCCGTTCTCGTCGGTTCGCAAATGGAGCGGCGCAACGCTTGACGAACTGGGTACTTGGATTCTTGGCGCCCCCGAGAGGCTCCTGGCCCATATCCCGGGAAGCGAAACCGTGCGAGCCCGTGCCGAGAATCACGCCCAGGCCGGGCGGCGCGTACTTCTCCTCGCCAGCACGGACAGTGAACTTGCCCCGGATCGCTTGCCCCCCGGCCTTGTTCCGGTCGCACTCGTGCTGCTGGCCGAACGGGTCCGTGCCGGCACAACCGAAACACTGCGGTATTTCGCCGAGCAAGGCATCACGGTAAAAGTGATTTCGGGAGATCATCCCGGCACGGTAAGCCAGGTGGCGATGAAAGTCGGCGTGGCGGACGCCGCCGCGCCTGTAGATGCACGGCAGTTGCCGGAGGATCCGGCGGCACTCTCCGAGCTCGTGGAAACACGCGCGGTGTTTGGCAGGGCATCGCCGCAAGAGAAGCGGTCGATCATCGCGGCGCTCCAGGCGAAAAGCCACGTGGTCGCCATGGTGGGGGATGGCATAAACGACATCCTCGCGCTCAAGCAGGCCGACGCCGGCATAGCCATGGGCGCCGGAACCGGGGCCGCGCGCGCGGTCTCGCAGCTTGTCCTGCTCGACAACCGGTTTGCGAACCTGCCATTGGTCGTCGCCGAGGGCCGCCGCGTGATCGGCAACGTCGAACGGTTGGCCGTGCTGTTTCTGACGAAAACCGTCTATGCCATGCTCCTCGCTTTCGCCGTGGGTATTGCGGATGTCACCTTCCCCTTCCTGCCTCGCCATCTGACCTTGGTCGGTTCTCTCACGATCGGCCTTCCAGCCTTCTTCCTCTCCTTCGAACGCAATGCGGAACGGGTCCGTCCCGGTTTCGTCGAGCGTGTCCTCCGTTTCGCGGTGCCCGCGGGGCTCGTCGCAGCGGTTGCCACTTTTGCCGCCTACGCCCTCGTTGCCGGCTATCTCGCGGGAAGCGCCAGCGAGGCACGCACTGCCGCAACAGTTGTCCTGTTCTCCGTAGCTTGGTGGATACTCGCCATCCTGGTTTGGCCCCTCAGACCGACTCGCCTGCTTCTTATCGGCGCCATGCTGGCCGCGTTTGCAGTGGTTCTGGCCGTGCCGCCTCTACGGGCGTTCTTTGCACTGGAATCCTTACCGGCTGGGGCGTGGTTTGTCATTGCCGGCATTGCAATAGCCGCCGGTGCCGCTTTGCACAGGAGTTCGCTAGCGGCGGCCCGCGTAAGTCCTGAGCTGGCGAGGGGCCGGCGCTTTCAATGGAGAGATATCCTGGCTTGGCTGGTCAGCCGGGAAAGCCCGAAATGGTTCCTCGTCTCCGCCGCGCTTCTCATCCTCGGCGGTGCTTGGCTGTTCTTCGGGGTATTGGAGGATGTGGCAAGCCACGACCCGCTGGTGGAAGTAGACGCCATCGTCTACGGCCTCCTGCAGAAACTGCGAACTCCGGCAGTGGATAGCCTGATGGTCGCGATCACGGAGCTGGGGGACATCCAAGTATTGCTGCCGGTGATCTTGGCCGCCTTGGCGTGGTTCATCGCCCATCGCCTCTGGCATACCGCAGTGTATTGTATTGGCTCGCTGCAATAGGCGTGGCGGAAGCCCTGGTCAAGGTGCTCAAGTTGACCCTGCATCGGCCGCGACCCGGTCCGTTCTATGGCGGAGTCGAACAGTTTTCCTTTCCCAGCGGTCATGCCACCTTGAGCATCGTCGCCTACGGATTCCTGGCATTCCTGCTATGCCGCGGGGAGCAACACCGCCTGCGCATGGTGTTCGCACTCGCAGCGGCACTACTGATCGCGCCGATCGCTTTCTCCCGGCTGTATCTGGGAGCACACTGGCTGTCCGACGTGCTCGGCGGCCTGAGTTTCGGGGTGGCATGGGTCGCGGTGTTGGCCGTGGCCCATGTATACCAGACCCATGAAGACCTTAAGCCCAGGCGGCTGGCCGCAGTCATGCTTGCGACCCTTGTGATCGCGGGAACCGCCCACATCGCTACAGATCACGCCGTCGATCTTGCGCGCTATGCATACCAACCCCTCTCAGGGGAGAGATAAATATCGGAAATCGGGGCTAAGTCTGCCCTAATTTTCTGGGCGTAAAGTGATTATCACAACGTTGGTGTCACCACAAAATTGATCCTTAATGCTGCCCTAATTTTCTGGGCGTAAAGTGATTATCACGGTGGACGCCAATGCGCCTGCCCGATTTCAATCAACTCGATAGGAGCATCACAATGACAGCACCGAAGAAACACCTAATCACTTTACTGGGTCTGGTTCTGACCGTAGCCGCGGCCAATGCGCTCGCCTTCACCGGCCAGAAATTTGCAGGGGAGGCGAAAATCAATCTGGAACAAGCTCGGGCGATTGCCCTCAAGGCCCATCCAGGCAAAATTACCGATGAGGAACTGGAGCAGGAGAAAGGCGGCAGCGGCCTGCGTTATTCCTTCGACATTAAGCACGGCGAGGTCACGCAGGAAGTCGGAGTAGACGCCAAAACCAGCAAGGTACTGGAAAACGCCCCGGAAGGGCCGAATGCGGATTAACCGCTAAACTGGAAAGTGGCCACCCCCGTTCCTCACCCTGAGGAGCGGGGCTTCTCCTTGAAGCGCAAGGCCACATAAGGAGAGAACAATGCTGGTAGAAATAAGTAAGCTGAAGCTTAACCTTGGCGCCCATGCGGTATTGCGAGACGTCAATCTGACGCTGCAGAAAGGCCAAATCTACGGCCTGCTCGGACCCAACGGCGCGGGGAAAAGCACCACCATTTCAGTCGTCACCGGGCTGCGGGCGCCCACGAGTGGTTCGGTCAGAGTGCTGGGCCTCGACCCTGCGGCCGATGCGCTCCATCTGCACAGCCGGATCGGCGTGCTGGCGGAGCAGGCCGGATTCTATGACTGGATGAGCGCCGGCGACTACCTGCTCTGGGTCGCCCGCCTGTATCAAAAGAACCTGGATAAACCCGGGATCGCCCGCCTGATGGGCCGGGTCGGCCTGGATGGCCAAAGTCCGGCGCCGATCGACACCTATTCCCGCGGCATGCGGCAGCGGCTCGGCCTGGCCCGTGCGCTCATCAACCAACCCGAATTGCTGATCCTGGACGAGCCCACCAACGGGCTGGATCCACGCGGACGCAGGGAAATCCACGATGTGCTGCTGGATTTGAGCGTAAACCAGGGCGTCGGCATCCTCCTGTGCACGCACCTGCTCGACGATGTGGATCGGCTCTGCACCCGCATCGGTATCATCGCGCAAGGCCGTACCCTGCTCGAAGGCTCCATCGCCGACCTGCTGTCTGCGCAGCGCGCGGCGGTGCGCTACCGGCTGCGCGTGGAGGCCGGCGAGGCGGCGCAACAGCTTCCCGCAGAAATCACCCTGTTGGCTCGCGCGGGCGACTGGTGGCATGTCGAGATCGCAAGCCACATCGAACCCGCCAGCGCATGGCGCAAGCTGTTGTACTCCGGCATACGGATTGATGAAATCCACCGCGAGGGCGGCGGATTGGAGGAACTTTACCTGGCGGTAACCGAAGCGAAGGAGGCAGCCTGATGAACCCGATCACCCTGATCGCCCGCAAGGAAGCCGGGGAACTCCTCATGAGCGGACGCGGTCTCGCCTGGCTGCTGGCCCTCTCCGTCATCATGTCGGTGCTGAGCCTGCTGCTGGTGAGTAACACCGAACTCAGCCTGCTCGACAACGCGCAAGTGGTCTATATGGTGATGGGCACCGTCACTGCGCTGGGTGCGCTCCTCGCCGTGGTGCTCGGCAGCGATGCCGTGGCCGGCGAGCGCGAGCGCGGCAGTCTGATGCCGCTGCTGCTGGCGCCGGTCACGCCATCTCAGATCGTGTTCGGCAAGATGGGCGGCCAGGTCGCGGGCTGGGTCGTCATGTACTTGCTCAGTCTGCCCTATGTCTGGGCGGTCGGGTCGAGCGGCCAAAACCTCACCCAGGCCGTGGCTTATCTGGCCCTGTTCGGCACGCCAGTTGTCCTGGGCTTCGGCTTCCTCGGAATCGCCCTCTCGGCGCGTCTGCGCAGCGTTCGCTCCGCCCTGCTGACCTCGCTCATCACCCTCATGCTGCTTGCCAGCCCGTTGCTGCTGGGGCCGAGCCTGCGCCAAAGCGCCATCGGCAAGCTGTTCGACGCGGTAAATCCGTTCTCCGCCGCCGTCAACAGCTTCGACAGCGTGGTGATCGATTCGCAGCCGCTGGCGATGCAAATCAACCGTCTCGCCATCTCGCTGGTCTGGCTGGTGTTGACGGCAGTATTCGCCATTCGCAGCGTGCGCAAAATGGAAATCTGAAGGAGACGTAACCATGAAAAAAATCGTCGTCAGCTTGCTGCTAAGCCTGTCACTTCTGGGTCTGGGCAACGCTTGGGCAGTCGATTCCCTGAATATCTCCCTCGCTCCGGAACAGGCCAACCCGCCTTCGCCGCAAATGGGGGACTGGCTCAAATTCCACAGCGTGATCGAGAACTCCGGCAGTCAGGCAGCCCACGGCGTCGTGGCATGGATCAGTTTGGTGCAGGTGGATCCGGGACATGAGCAACCGGTGGACCTGGAAGACTGGAGCGCCCATAAAGCGGTGACCCAGGCCATTCTGCAACCTGGACAGCAGGTGAAGGTGGAGTGGCCCATGCGCCTTATCCAGGCAGGCGCCTACCGGGTGGTGATCAGCGCAGTGGACCGGGAAACAGGTCATGTGATGACCAGCCCGTTCGTGGATTTTCAGGTACGGCGCAAACCGGTGGTGGACTCGGGACGCATCCTGCCGGTTGCCTTGGGTGTGCCTATGCTTGTCCTGGGCATGATGGCCTGGCGCCGCTATCGCCGCCGCACGGGCGTCTAGTGTTGAGTTGAACCCGGATGATCCATCAAGCCAAGCGGCTTTTTGAGCCTACCGCACCCATGCAAAACATTCACAAAAAAGTCGTCAAGCGCCTGCTCCTGGGGTGGCTATCGCTGTCCCTGGTAATCGGCGGAGCGGTGTTCTACCTGGAAATGGGGAAGGTGGACAAGCTGGTGCTTGGCCTGGCGGTGGAGGAATCGCGACCTTTCACCGTCGAGTTTGACCAAGCCAGTGCCACCCAGATGGAAATGCTGAAGCACAGGGTCGACGAATTCCTCAAAGGCCATTTCATCGTCCTTGAACTCTATGATGAACACAAGAAACAGATTCTTGAGCAAGTAAGCTCCGGCAGGGAAGAAATCGAGCAAAAGCTCAAACAGTATGTCCACCCTTTTCCGCTGGAGAACGCCACCTATTACAAGAAGTTTTGGATCGACCGGGAATTGTTCTTGCAGGTGCTGTTGCCTCTCCAGGACAAAAGCGGGGAATTGATCGGTTATTTCGAGGGTGTCTACCAGGTCGATGCCGAAACCTTGCGCAATATCCAAGCCGACATAACCCGCACACTGCTCCTGGTGGTAGTGGTGATCCTCATCGCGGCCGTCATGCTCTACCCCATCATCATTTCCCTCAACAAGGGGCTGATCAAGCTGTCCTCCGATCTACTCAAGGGCAACATCGAGCTGATGGGTGTGCTGGGCAGCGCCATCGCCAAGCGGGATTCCGACACCAATAGCCATAATTACCGGGTCACTATTTATGCGATTCGCCTCGCCGAAACCCTGGGACTGTCCAGCCCACAAATCCGCAAGCTGATCGCAGGCGCGTTCCTGCACGACGTGGGCAAGATCGGCATCAGCGACAATATCCTGCTCAAGCCCACCAAGCTGACCGATGAGGAATTTGCGGTGATGCGCAACCATGTGCTACTGGGCGTGGAGATCATCAGCAAATCCAACTGGCTGTTGGACACGAGGGAGGTGGTGGAGTTCCATCATGAAAAATTCGATGGCAGCGGTTACATGAAGGGACTGAAGGGGAAGGGAATTCCCTTGAACGCGCGAATCTTCACAATTGTCGACGTGTTCGACGCGCTCACCTCGAAGCGTCCCTACAAGGAACCCTTCAATTTCAATGAAGCAATAGACATCATGCAGCATGACAGTGGCAATCGCTTCGACCCTGAATTGCTGCTTACATTCATCGGCATTGCCCATTCCCTTTATCAGGAGACCAGCCGCGCCGACGACAGTACGCTGGAGGCATTGCTGAACCGATTGGTCATAAAACATTTTTTCAACGGTGGACCTTGAAGACTGGAGCGCCCACAAAGCGGTGGTCCAGGCCATTCTGCAACCTGGACAGCAGGTGAAGGTGGAGTGGCCCATGCGCCTTATCCAGGCAGGCGCCTACCGGGTGGTGATCAGCGCAGTGGACCGGGAAACAGGTCATGTGATGACCAGCCCGTTCGTAGATTTTCAGGCTGGCGAAAGCCTGAATCCAGTATTTTCCGCCAATTGCAGCGAGGCTGGACCCCGGCCTTCGCCGGGCTGGCGGTCAGCTCGATCTCGTTGTCCGGAATCATGATGGTGTTTGAGATGTGCAGCATTGTTTCGCTTGTGCCCGCTCAGGAATCATCGCGGCGGAAGCTGTTCGCCTGGATGGCGGTGCGCCGCATGATCTTTTGCAGCGCCGCCCTGGTCAGGCCGGAAATCTCCGCGGCCCGGCGCACATTGCCCCTTGTGTCTTGCAACAGCCGCATAACATACTGACTCATGAATTTCTGCAACAATTCCTCCTTGGCCTCTTTGTACCCCACCACCCTTTCGTTTTCAGCCAACGCCGACAGCCAGGAGGCTGCCCCATCGGGCAACCTGTTTTCCGAGGAGACGAGGGGCTGAAGATCGCGGGGCGAGATAACGGAATCGGGGCTGAACAACACCGCCTGCCGGACATATTCTGCAATTCCCGGACATTGCCCGGTTTTCAAGCATTGCGTCAGCAAGCAAATGCTTAAGCTGTCTATTTTCGTTCTCAAGCGCTTTCAGCCGTTTGGCCTCTGAAACTTCCATCCCGCCATACTTGCTGCGCCAGTTGTAAAAAGTCGCATCGCTGATCCCATGTTGTCGGCAGAGATCTACGATTTTCATCCCCGCCTGGGCCTGTTTCAGGGTGCCAATGATCTGTTCTTCGCTGAATCGTTTCGATTTCATGTCCGCCTCCTCGGTGAGGTTCTAGCTAGACCGAAATCACTAACTTCGCAATGGCTCAGTTTTCAGGGGCAAGGTCATGTTGGGATTACCTCTATAAAGGCGACCGATACTGCTCAGTCATGAAATTTCACCAGCACGTTCTGTCCGATCAGTAAGTCATGCGGCTGCTGGAACTGCAGAATACACTCAACCACGCGGCTCATTTGTTCTTGTTGGTCAGTATTTAAATGGGCCTGTACCAGAATCTGTCCCAGACGCTCAACCTTTGCAGGAATAACCGGGGCCTGGGGATCAGCGTCCAACAGCACACTGGCCGTCATGCCCGGTCGAATCCGGCGAATAAAGCTTTCGTTGACTTCGGCGCGGACCACCAGGGAACGCTCGGGGCGTAGCACAAACAGTGCCTGCCGGTCCTGGGAGCTGACGCTGCTGCCCGGCTGCACCGTCACCCTGACTATTACACCGGCCTGGGGGGCGCGCAGACTCAAGGTTTGCAGTTCCACCTGTGCCAGCTCCAGCTTGCACCGCGCGAGGGCGATCTCGCTCTTGGCCTCTTCGATCCGGGCCGCCAACTGCTGACTCGCCTGGCGTGCATCCTCCGCCTTCTGCTTTTCGGCGGCACCGGCCGCGGCCGCAGCTGCCCAACGCTGGGCCAGCCGCTGCAACTCCGGCAGCCCAGTACTCAAAACATTCTCCGCAGCTTCGGCATGCTTGACCTCAGCCTGGGCGATGGCCACCTGGGCACTGGCAGCCTTGCTATTCAGCCGTGCCAGCAATTGGCCCGATTTGACCTGGGTGCCGACTTGGACGCTAACCGATTGCACAATGCCGTCATGGGGAGCCATGATAGACAGCAGACCACCAACCACATCGACTTTGCCGCGGGCAATGGCGGCATAGCTCCGGGTTGGCACAGGAGCCTCCTTATGTCTGTCCGAACAAGCCACTAGACTGAAACCGATCAGCAACAATGCCAGCGGTCGGAGCATAAGATTCTTCATCAATGAGGTTCCTTATTTCAAAGTATCCGCGCCGACCATGGCCCGCGCTGCGGGATGGCCACCGGAACGCCACTCGCGGTTGATTGCACCATCCTCCATTACCAACACACGATCGGCATGCTGAATCAAGCGCGGGTCGTGGCTTACACAGAGCACCGTGGTGCCATGGTCGCGGGCTATACGGTGCAGTAAGTCAATCACCACCTGACCGCTTGATGCATCTAGTGCACTGGTTGGCTCGTCTGCAAACAGCAGCTTTGGTGTCTTAACCAGGGCCCGGGCAATGGCCACCCGTTGCTTTTCCCCGCCGGACAAGGCCGTTGGCCGTAAATGCGCGTGTTGAGACATGCCGACTTCCTCCAGTACCGCCATGACACGTCGGTTTGCCTCGGCCCCTTTTATGCCCATGTAGGCCAGAGGCAGTTTCACCTGCTCACAGGCGGTCAGCGCCGAAAACAGGTTAAAACCCTGAAATACAAACCCGGTATAGCGTAGACGGAAGTGCTCTAAATTGCGCGATTTGAGCTGGCCCAGGTCCTGGCCCAGGGCCAGCACGCGCCCGCCATCGGCCGGCTGCAGGCCGCTGAGAATGGAGAGCAAGGTACTTTTGCCGCAGCCGGAGGGCCCCGAAATCAGGGTCAGTTCTTGGGGCAGGATAGAAAAGGAGAACCGCTCTAGGATCTGCGTGCGCACGATGCCGGAAACGAAGGATTTACTGATACCTTCGGCTACCAGGCTGGGAACCACCTTGTCGGAGGCCACCGAGGCAGCTAGTCCGCTGAGTGAGGGGGCAAACATAGGTTACCTGTCGTCATTCCGGGTTAATTAATTCCAGTTGCGGCTATATCTAGCGCAGCAACGAGGCCGGATCGGCCCGCAACAGGCCGCGCATGGCGAGAAGCCCCGAAATCAGGGCCAGCGCCAGGACCAGACCGCCACAAATCAAACCGACCTGTGGCGTCATCGCCACCGGTACATTCTGGCCATGGGCCACTACCAACAAAACTGCACTCAATAGCCCACCGCCAATGAGTCCCAGACCACCAATCCAGGTGGCCTGCTCCATCACTACCCAGCGCAGCGACGGCATTCCCACACCCAAGGCGTTGAGCGTGGCGTATTCCGCCGCCAAACTGATCACCACCGCGGTCAGTGTCTGGCTGGCGATGACCGCGCCCACCAGCACCACGATCACGGCCAAAAACACTACCGCAATGCCCGCACCGGTATCGAACATCCAAAATAGTTGCGAGCGTAAGGCAAAGGCCGGTGCCGTCCAGACCTGATAGGGGCCAAATGCCGGATTGCCGTTTAAGTTCTCCGCCACAACAGGCGCCTGAGCGTAATCGGCCAGTTTGGCCACGTAATAAGTTACGAAGCCGGCATGAGGATCAAGGTTGTGCGCGGTATCCAGGGAAGAGATGACGTTGACGCCGCCGAGGGCACGCAGGCCGGGAATTACCGCCACGATGTGTACCCGATGCCCGTTGATCCAGGCATGGTCGCCAGCTTGGACGCCAAGCTGGCCGAGATCGGCCTTGCCGACGACGATACTACCCGGCTCCTGCAGATCCTGGCGCAAAGTGGGCGAGAGCATATGGTCGAACACCATACCTTTGACACTCGGGTCGATCCCCACCACCGATACTGCGACTCCCCCGACACCGGTCGCGTGCCAGTCGGCATCGACCCAAAGAAAGGGTTCTACGCGGGTGACAGCGGGGTTCATGCGCAACAGCATTTCCACATCCCGGTAAATCGGGCGCCCCAAATTCACGCTTTGCGTTCCAGGATAGCCGACCCAGAGATCGCCGGAAGAGGCCGTGACATAAATAGCGGCGCTCCCGAAAATGCCCAGTACCAGTGCCGCCTGCACGATCAGCAACAACCCAGCGAAGCACACAGTAAGGACTGCCGGCAAAAACCGTCGCCACTCGCGAAACAAGGTCTTACGGGCTAAGGCAACCATTTGTACCCCTTGGTGGCGTTCGCTAGGGACGCTCCACCCAGTGCTTTGTACAACCCGATAAAGGCAATGTCCCAGCTCGCCCGTGCCTGAACCAGATCAAGCTGGGCCTGGATCTGCAGCCGCTCGACATCAAGAAGCGTCAATCGACTGCTCAATCCCAGATCCAGTAGGTGCTGCTGTTCCTGCCAACTCTTATCCAATGCCGCCAGGGCAGCTTCGTTGTGCTGGACCCGCAGACGCTGCCACTTCAAGCTCAACAGCGATTCTTCCACTTCGGCCACCGCTTGCAACACCGTCTGCCGGTAACCCAGAACCGCAGCATCCAGATCTTCGCCCTGGGCGCTGGCCATGGCCTTGCGATGTCCCCAATCGAACAGCGGAATATCGATGATGGGCCCAATCGAAGGTGTAGCGTGGATATAATCGCCTTTGGTGCGGTTACGCGATACGTTGATCGATGTCATGTAGGAACCGCCGAGGGCGAAATAGGGATAAAGGTCGGCACGAGCCACACCCAACTCGCCTGCGGCCGCAAGCACTTTTGCTTCGGCCGCGCGGATGTCGGGGCGCGTGCGCACCAGATCCGCAGGCATCTTCGATAGACCGAAAGACCGCACCTGCGGCAGCGCACCAAACTGCAGCCACTGAGGCGCAGGATCCATCCGCCCCAGGAGCAACGCCAAACGTTGCGCCGCAAGTTCAACATTCTGTTCCTGAGCAAGCACCACGGTCTGGGTTTGAGCCAAGGTAGCCTGCGCCTGGTCCACCGCATCGGCACTCCCCAGACCAAGCATAACGCGATGTTGCATCAACGCCACCCTCTGCTGTTCCAGTTGGACAAGTTGCGATGATAACTGCGACTGACACTGGGCGGTACGTAGTTCGATGTAGTTACGCACCACCTCCGCCACCAGTGATACCCGTACTGCCGATAAAGCCGCTTCCGCTGCCTGGACATGGGCCTTGGCGATACGCATCTTCCCCTCGCGGCGTCCAAACAACCCTAGCTCCCATGTGGCATCAAAGCCGTACTGAAAATAGGAATCGCGGGTATTGGCCGGCTGCGAACTATTCGTGCGCGCGTGCAATTCGGGTAAAAAAGCGGTTTGGCTGTAGCCGACGAGATAACGAACCTTCAGCAAACGCTTTTGCGCCTGGGCCAAATCGAGGTTATGAGCCAACGCCTGATCAACCAGACTTTCCATCTCCGGATCTGTGAAAGCACGCCACCAGGAGCGCAAATTCGCAGATTTCCCGGGCAGCGAGGGCTGGATCCAGTGGGCCGGCAAGGGCGTGGTCATGGGCGGCAGCGTTAGGCTACTACAGGCGTTTAGGAACCCACCCAAAGCGAGCACCAACATCATACGCAGAGCCGGCTTACAACGCTGTCGTTTAGACCTTCTCCCACTCAACATCGTCCCACACACGTGTTATATAGAACCAAAATATTGCACTTCCGTCTCTTTGTTAATAATTCCTTATATGAAAGCCTCACAGGACAATGGCCTTGCCATACCAGAATGATGAGCTTCCATGTTTCGTTATGGCCGACCGGTCTGGTTCAGCCAAACCGGCTTTTGCCCAGAGTGTCGAATTCCGATCCAACGCCTCCCGCAAAATCGTACTCCGGATGTTTTCGCGATCAAGGTACCATGGAAAACTTAAGCCAAGATTAAGGGGAAACATTCCGTGTTCTTCGTCTAGCAGGATGAGGTAGGTTGAAAAAAGTGGACACCAACGCGCCGTTTCTTTAAACAAAAAAACCGAGGTGTCAAAATGGAAAGGATTCCCAACGGGAGATACACAAAAAAGTTCCGGGAAGAGGCGGTAAAGCTGGTGACGGAGGATAGACTTTCCGTGCCAGAGGTTTCCCGGCGCCTGGATTTGCCGAAGTCCACGATAATGAACTGGGCAAGATCACTGGATGAGCTGCAGGAAGATGTGGGCCGCTGGGTGATGGATTACAATACCGAGCGCACCCATTCAGGGAAGTACTGCTACGGCAAGACCCCCATGCAGGCGTTTATGGAAAACAAAAAACTCGCATTGGAAAAACAACTGAATCAAACAGAACCGACACCCGCACCCTTTGCCAGGGTCACCTAACATGTGTACTGTCAGATTAAATCTGGGCTAGGACATTTTATTGGGCCGTACCATTTCGCTGGCGGTAACGGCCTTTTTGCACTGGCAGGCCATTTCTTCCCCCGCCGCAGGCCGTCACACACATCTCACTCCTCAACCTTGCCGCGCATGGCTTTTACCCTGCCCCTCTTTTCCTTGCTCTCCAGACGCTTTTCCCTGGCGCTACGCGAGGGCTTGGTGGGCCTGCGCCTGCGCTTTTCCCTGACCGCGCCTCTGATAAGCTCAGCCAGCCGTTCCAGGGCGTCGGCCCGATTCTTTTCCAGGGTGCGGAACCGCTGGGCCTTGATGATGATCTCGCCTTCTTTGCTGAGGCGTTGATCGCTCAGGTTCAGAAGCCTCTCCTTGTAAAAATCCGGGAGCGTTGAAGCACGGATATCAAAACGCAGGTGCACGGCCGAGGAGACCTTATTGACATTCTGCCCGCCGCTGCCCTGGGCCCGGATGGCGGTCAGATCGATTTCGTTGTCCGGAATCGTAATAGTATTTGTAATGTGCAGCACGTTTCACCTTCGTCCGCTCAGGAATCATGGTGGCGGAAGCTGTTCGCCTGGATGGCGGTGCGCCGCATGATCTTTTGCAGCGCCGCCCTGGTCAGGCCGGAAATCTCCGCGGCCCGGCTCACATTGCCCCTTGTGTCCTGCAGCAGGCGCATAACATACTGACTCGTGAATTTCTGCAACAATTCCTCCTTGGCCTCCTTGTACGCCGTCACCCTTTCGTTTCCGGATGACGCCGACAGCCAGGAGGCGGTCTCGTCGGGCAACATGTTTTCCGAAGAGATAAAGGCTTCGATATCTCCGGGCGAAATAACGTTCTCGGCGCTGAACAGCACCGCCTGCCGGACCACGTTCTGCAGCTCCCTGACATTGCCCGGCCAAACTCTTCCCATGAGGACTGCAATCGCCTCCGGGGAAAAATGCTTCCCGCCGATGCCGAGTTCACAGCAGACCTGCCTGCAAAAATGGTCCACCAGTAGGGGAATGTCTCCTCGCATCTGAAACAGCCTGGGCGGGGTGAGGGTCACCACGTTGAGCCGGTAAAAAAGATCCTCGCGGAAGGAACGGTCAATGATCTTTTCCTCAAGGTTCTGGTTGGTTATGGCAATGATCCGGACATTGATCCTGCGGGTTTTGGTGTCTCCCAGGGGTTTTATCTCCTGCTCCTGCAAGACCCGGAGCAGTTTGGTCTGGACCGAGACCGGGATATCGCCGATTTCGTCAAGACAAAGGCTGCCGCCGTCCGCCTCCACGAAAAGCCCCGGATAATCCCGCTCCGCTCCGGTGAAAGCCCCGCGCTTATGGCCGAACAACTCGCTTTCCAAAAGTTGTTCGGGAATGGCCGGACAATTGACCATGATCAACGGCCGGTTGCGACGCCGGCTCAAGTTGTGCACCGCCTGGGCCGCAAGCTCCTTGCCCGTGCCGGATTCGCCCCGGATGAGCACAGTGTAATCGGACAAGGCCACGGTCTTGAGACGTTCGCAGAATTGGATCATGGCCGGGCTCTGCCCGATAAAGGAAGCGAAGGCCTTCTTTTGACAGACCTGTTCCTTCAAGGTGACATTTTCCCGGACCAGCCGGTTTCTTTCCAGCCCCTTGTGGATCACCCGCAGGATGGTGTCTCTGTCGAACGGCTTGGTGACAAAATCGTAGGCCCCCTTTTTGATGGCGTCAACCGCCAGATCAATGCTGGCAAAAGCGGTCATCATGACCACGGAAAGTTCCGAATCCAGGTCTCGCAATTTCTCAAGCAGGGCGATGCCGTTCATCTCCGGCATCATCACGTCAAGCAGGGCGAGATCGAAGGATTGTTCGGCCATCAGGCGCAGAGCCTCGCTGGCCCTGGTGGAAGTGACCACCTCAAGTTCCGGGATATTGCGCTCGATGGTTCTTTGCAGACCAGTGAGCATGTCCTCTTCGTCATCAACAATCAAAAGCCGCTCAAACGACATACGCCCTTCCTCCGGCCGTGTTCTTTTCATGCGCCATGGAGCGGCAGAATAATGGTAAAGGCAGCGCCCTTCCCCGGCTTGCTTTGAACATAAATCTCCCCGCCATGGTCACGGATAATCCCATAACTTAAAGACAGGCCGAGACCGGTGCCGTCCTTTGGCCCCTTGGTGGTGAAAAACGGCTCAAAAATCTTGTCCTGAATCTCCGTGGCAACGCCAGGACCAGTATCACGGACAACAATTTTCACCTGGCCCTTGTTCGGCTGGCAGTGCGATTCAATGACAATCTCCCCCTTTTCGCCAATGGCCTGGGCAGCGTTGATAACAAGGTTCATGAAAACCTGCTTCATTTTTTCCGCATCAATCTCAAAAAGCGGAATGTTGGGGTCCAGATTCTGCGTCACGGTTATCCCCTGTTTGGCAAGCTGGCTGGAGACCATGGATATCACCTGTTTGATGGCTGCATTCAGGGAGCCAGGGGCCCGCGTTGTCTGTTGATTTCGCGCGAAACTCAACAGGTCGTGGACAATGCGCTGGCAGTTTTTCGCATGTTTTTCAATGACGCTCAAGTCTTCGATTTTGTCCGGCAGGTCGACAAAATCCTCTTTCAGCAACTCGGTATAGCAAAGAATAATCCCGAGGGGGTTATTGATTTCATGGGCGACTCCGGCAGCCAGCTGCCCAAGGGCGACAAGCTTTTCCGCCTGCTGCATACGGTGTTCCACCTGTTTCTGCTGGGTAACGTCCTTGGCGTAACAGACAATGTTTTTCAGCTCGCCGTGATCATCAAAAGCCGGGTAGAAATGGGTCTCGAAAATCTGGCCGTTGGGAAGCCGGCTGAAATCGGAAACCGGTTCCCGCAGCTTGATCTGGGAAATATGGCTGAACAGCAGGAAAGGAACCGGTTGCATGGCGGCCAGCTCATCGGTATGACGATTGAGAACGGTATCCGGGCTGAAATCATATCTGGCCAGAAAAGCCTTGTTCACCATGCGGAGAACTCCATCCGGAGAAACAAGCACGACAAGGTCGGCGATCGCATCAAAAACCGACTGGAGAAGTTCCTTGCTCTGCATGAGGCTTGTCATGTTCTGCAAGCTTTCCATGGTCACGCCAACCTGACGGCCAATGGAGAGAAGAAGCTCCCGATGCCTGGGGTCGATCTCGCCGACATCATACCCCGTGAAGGTCATGATCCCGAGAATCCGGTTCCGGCAGCAAAGCGGGATGTTAAGGCATTTCCCCCTGACAGGATCGGAGGTGGTGAAAAAATTCAGTTCCCCGCAGCCCGTCTCGCAGATCGTCGAGGATGCGGGAGCATTGCCTTCCTTCTCCGAAAAAATCTGATGGGAAATCACCTCGCAGGAGAGGGATTCGGCAAGGTCCGGAGCGTTATCCTGGCACTGCAGGGAAAGCCCCTGGTGATCCGGGCGGAACAGGTAAATTCCCGCGCCCTTTGCCGGGATCACCTCCAGGGTTTGCCGTAAGACCTTGGGAAGAATACTGCGGAGATCCACCGACTGGGTGATGAGTTCGGCGATGATGTTCAAGGTCCGGAGTTCGCGGTTCCGTTCCTGCATCTGCCGGTGCAGTTGCTCCTGGGACTCTTGCAGCGCCTTGGTCCTTTCCTCGACCTTTCCCTCAAGATTTTCGGCATAATCGGTGAGTTGCCGCCGGTTTTCCTTCAAGTGCTGGGCAATGAGGATTGCAGTCGCATTCAACTCACCGATTTCATCCATGCTCTTGGTTTGCTGGTAGAGCTGTTCGCCTTTTTGGTCGGTGAGATTCAAGCGAAAGATATCAAGCAGGGTGCGGATGTTCTGAATGATGAGTTTGTTGAAGAAAAAAGCAATGATGGCGTACAGAAAGAAAAAGGACACGAAAATAGTGATAAAAACGGAAACAGCAAATTTACTGATGCGGCGCAACCCTTCTTCAACACGGATTCCCACACTGACCACGCTGTCAATATGATTTGTCTTCTTATGAAACCCTCTTGTCTTGCCATATAATGCAAGGATATTTACCGGGGCAGCCTCCGGTTTTCCATGACAATGCAGACAGGATTCATCGTAGCGGACCGGACTGAATCTCACATAATAATGTTCTCGGCCAACCAGCCTGATTCCTTCCCAGGATTCGGCATGGGGATGATCATTGAAATATTGGATCATCTCCAGTTCCCGCTGGTTTGCCTCGAATTTCGGGTTTTTGGCATTTATGGCAACCCGACGATAGGCAATATTGGGCATACCTTCCTTGAGTTTTTCCATGATAACCCGGCTCACGTAGGATGCGGACATGGCCTCGATGATAAAATTATCCCGGCCAACCAGGCCATACATCCGCGGCCGTAAAATATCCTGAACATAGGCGCGATTGGCGTCTACCGCGGCCATGACAAGTTCGGTCCAGCGGAAGGCTTCTTCCTGCAGACGATTTTTCTGATAGAGATAGATCGTGGTGGACCACAGAAGACAGAAGAAAAAAAGAACCCCCGCGAGGCCCATCAGGAATTTACCCTGTACGCCCGGCGGTTTGATTTTGAAGAACCGCTCCATGGAAGATCCTTTACCCATTACTATTTTCACTCTTTTTTGCAGGTCGCGGGAAAAATTCAAAAATCCTTTTTCAAGGAGTACTTCATATAATCATACAGCCATTCCAGGTGTCAACTAAAGATGCCAGTGAATACCTATGGATACACATACTGCCCAGCTTTTGCTTCCCATCTGAAAAGTCCACCAAGCATTGCATGCACAACTACTTGTTTTTTCTATATTATTCTTCTGTGTTGGTTTTTTGTTTCAGATGGCACTTTTTTTGCTTCAGGACATAACCATGCTCGTTGGAAGACGAGTCATTTTGCGTCTGCGGACCCGTTACAAGTATTTTTTTGTAACACACTCAACAAAAAAGGAGGAAGAGCATGGCTGAGATTGAGGCGAAAAAGGCAAAGCCAATGGGTTGGACGGAATTGTATCTGAAGGAGGACTGGTGGGCCATCTATCTGGGGCTCGGCATCACTTTTCTTGCCGTGATCGCGTTCATGAATGGTTCGCCGATGCTTAAATCGCTGGCCATCAATCCCGGTGGACTTAAATGGACTTCGCTCGACCAGTTGTTTGCCCACTTCGCGAACAACTACCATTTGTATGCGGTGCAGTTTATCGCCTGGCTCGTGATATTGGGAATCTCGACGAGAATCATGGGCATCAAAACCTCGGAGTTCATTGGCGCGTTCGTGATTCTCTATTTGCTGTCAATGGTTTCGTTTTCCATCGGTGGTTGGGCGAGCGCGGGAAATTACATGTTGGAACCGCCCTTTGTGGCGCTTCTGATAGGGCTTGCAATAGCGAACGTTGTGCCTTTCCCCAAATGGATGGATTCGGGATTCAGGGTGGAATACTACATCAAGACAGGCATCGTGCTCCTTGGTGCAACATTCCCCCTCAGGCTGGTGCTGTCAGCTGGCCCTGTTGCCCTTTTTGAGGCAACCGTAATATCCCTGACGACATGCTTGACGATCTACTTTGCGGCAACAAAGCTCTTTGGCCTCGACAAACGGCTGGCAGCGGTCATCGGCACCGGAGGCGCCGTTTGCGGCGTGTCCGGCTCCATGGCCATTGCCAGCGCCGTGGGAGCGAAGAAGGAAGATCTTTATACTTCGGTGACCCTCGTGGTCGGCTGGGCCCTGGTCATGATCCTCTTTATTCCGTTTGTCTCAAATATCCTTCATCTTCATCCCGGAATTGCCGGAGCATGGGTGGGGACATCCGAGTTCGCCGATGCCGCGGGTTTTGCGGCGGCCAGCTCCTATGGACGCCTGGCTGGCAATGAGGACGCCGCAATCCAAGGATTTACCCTGATGAAGGTTATCGGCCGGGATATATGGATCGGTATCTGGTCTTTTGTCTTTGCCCTGATCGCCTGCTTTAAATGGGAGAAAGAGGCGTGCGGGGTAAGGCCACCCGCCATGGAAATCTGGTGGAGATTTCCGAAATTCGTCTTGGGATTTTTTGTGGCGTCGCTGATCATGACGAGCCTCGTTGCGGGCTATTCGCCAGCGGATTTCAAAGCCCTTGTAAAACCGGGACTCTTTGGGCCTATCGCAGGGATTCGCACCTGGGCTTTTATTTTCTGTTTTCTGAGCATCGGGCTTACGACGCGCTTCAAAGAACTTAAGTCCGCGGGCTGGAAACCTTTCTTCGCGTTCACCATAGGCGTCGCGGTGAACGTAACGCTCGGTTTCATCCTGTCTGCTTATGTGTTCGGCGATTACTGGAGTAAGCTGGGCCAGTAGAATGTCTGTCTGGGCAGACGAATATGCAGGAGGAGCACATGGAAGATAAATGCGTGGATTGTAAATATTTTGACAACCGCTCCGCGTTGATCGAAAGCACGTTCCCTGGGCTGAATTCTCTCAGCTCCGCTTACGGTTCGGTCTGGGCCGAGTCCGGCATCTGCAGCCTCAACGAACTGTTTCTTTCTCCGTGGAGGCGGTGTAAGGATTTTAAACATATTGATTTGGACGCCTTGCCATAGGAAGGCGCCCATCGTGGACCCAAATCGAAAAAGGATGGCGTCTCCGCAAGGGGACGCCATCCTTTCGTTGCAGTTCAATTGCCTTCGCCTCAACTCCCCGGGATCGCGCTGGTCTTTTTTCCCATCAATGCTCTCCGCCGGAACGGGGTTTCCCAACCACGCGCACACTGGTTGCCTGGGGGCCAGCGTTCCCCTGCTCCTCGACAAATCTCACCTCGTCGCCGAGCACAAGATCGGCAAACTCCGCATTGAGAAGACTGTTGCGGTGGAAGTAAATATCGTCTCCGGAAGCGGTGACGATCCGACCGTAATCCTCATAGGGATAGAGCTCGCTGATTTTACCTTGGGGTATTTCCTCATGGGCTTTCACTTCGCCTTTTTGCCGGCTGACAAAATCCCGCAGTTTGCGCTGGGCCGTATCAAAGACATCCCGCACCACCACATGCGCATCATGGTAAGACTTGTGCAGATCAGGCTCCCGATTGATCACGATGGTCTCCTTGGGCAGGGTGATATCGATACTGGCATGGAAGAGACCACCTTTGCGCTGATGCTTGGGGGGCGCTTCAACCACGACCCGGCAACCGACCATGTTTTCACAGATGCTGTCCAGCTTTGCCGCTCTCTCACGGATATAGGACTCCAATGGCTCGGAGGCCTCCATGTTGCGAAAGGTAATCTGCAACGGTATCTGCATAGTCACACCTCCATGAAGGATATTTTTGTTTTTAAAAAACTTTTGCGCCCGGACAAAGCGGGATATAAAATTTTCAAAAAACTCCCTGTTGCTCTCAGGGGAAAGCGGGAGGTATTCTCTCTTTTTCCTCAGCCTTGGCGCTACAGGCAAGACAGAAACGGGTGGCGGGCAGAACCTGCAGCCGCGGCAGAGGAATCTGCTTGGAGCACCCCTCGCATTTTCCGTACTGCAGGGAGCCGATTTTCTCCAAAGCATGATCGATTGCTTCGATCTCCTCCTTTTCCCGCTCATCAAGCTGGGCATACAGCTCGGAAAGATCAGCCTTTTGCGCCTCCTCCTCAAACTCGCTATCCTTCTCCGCCAGATACTGCCAGCCATCGTCGAGATGCTGCAGGCACTGCAGGATATCCTGACGCATGGAGATGAGTTTTTCTTTCAGCAGATCAATTTCCTTTGCAGGCATGGCCACCCCCTTTCTGCATTGTCACCCGACAGAGATATGCTCTTTTTTTTAAGTATACAGCCAAGGAGGGGGAACAACTCAAGGGATTTATTTTCTGACCTGAACAAAAGAAATGGCAGGAAGGGAAATGCGAACACCGGAAGCGCATCACCATCGCCGGCTGGCTGAGAAGTTGTCCGTAACGTAGAGCTTGAGAACGGAGGGGAATCAGAGACCCAGCAGGAAAAGCTCCCCCATGATCCATTTACCCTTTTCCTTGCGGATGTTGGCGGGCTGAGAGCGGAGGATGCGGAAACCATGCCGGCTGGCTACCGCCTCAATGTATGAAAAGGAGTGGGCATAGCGCCCGGATTGGCACAGCTGGTAGCCCTGCCCTGCCATCTGCTCGGTGGAAAAAAGGATTCTCCCGTTTTTGGCAAGCCCCTTGGCCAGGGTGGCAAAAATCCTGTCCAGCTCGCCCACGTAGATCAGGACATCCGCCGCGACAATCAGGTCGAACGGTTCCTGATTCTGCTCAAGAAAGGTTACGATCTCGGCAACCGCCAATTCATCATACACCCCCTTGGCTGCAGCCGCGTCCACCATCTTCGGGGAAAGATCCACGCCGGCCCGGAAACCGCTTATCTCCTCAAAAACCTGCCCGACCAGACCGGTGCCGCAGCCCAGGTCCAGAAGACGCGCAAAACGCTTAGGCCCATCGGGGCCGGCGAGCAGCAGGCTTTTGAGTTCCCACGGGGTCCGGTATTCCAGATCAACCAGCAGCCGCTCTTCAAAATGACCGGAAAAACTGTCAAACAGCTCGGCAATATAGGAGGACGGGGCAACAATGGTTGTTTCGCCGGTGAGGGCAGCAAGGATATGCCGGGCCGAAACCGCGTTATGATCCAGCTCAATAAGCTGCCGGTAACAGGCTTTTGCCTCGTCCACCCTGTCCTGGTCAAGATAGAGGACTCCCAGATTGCCGTAAGCCGCGCCGTATTCAGGACGCAGGGCAACGGCGATCTCCAGGGAGGTAATGGCATCGTCCCTGCATCCCAACTCCTTGTAGACGAGGGCCAGATTATAATGCACCTCCGCGTCATCCGGAGCGATCTCCATGGCGCAGATATAAGACTGCATGGCCTCTTCCAACCGTCCCGCCCTTTTGCAGGCCAGACCGAGGTTGAAATGGATATCGGCATCCTGGGGATTCTCTTGCGCGGCCCGATGATACGCCTTGATGGCCTCGCTGGTGTTGCCTTGGGCAAGATAAGCGGTGCCCAGGTTGTAGGCCGCCTGCCAGTGCGTATTGTCCAGGGCGAGAACCTTCTGGAAATGCTCGGTTGCCATTTGGTGCTGCCCCAGAGAGTAACGGGTTATGCCGAGTTCGTAGGCGATTGCTGCCTCGCCGGGCAACAAGGCATGGGCTCGATCAAGCCAGAGGGCCGCCTCAGCCAAGGCTCCCATGGCGCGATGGAGAAGGGCCAGATAGAAACAGGCATCCACATGTTCCGGACACAGGGAGATGGCCTGGAGATACAGGGAGATCGCCGACTCTGTCTCTCCCTGCCGGTGCAGGTCAAGACCCCGGTGAAAAAAATCGTCTGCATTGCTGGGGCATGGCCGGCCATCTGCGGCCGCCTGCCCGTCTGTCTGCACAGGGCGTGAGTCTGTGTTCATCGGCATCAAAAAGATGAATTTTAATGATGTACAGCTGTCCAGTTCGAATTATGATGATTTTGTAACGACGGAAAAATAACGCAATGGCGCAAAGTCGCAAGTAAAATTGTTCTAAAAAATCAAGCGCCGGGACAAAGACCTCCATGAACCCCCTGCCAAAGCCCACTCTGCAACAGATCGCCTGGATGCAGGACATTCGCCGCCATCTCCACCGGCATCCGGAGCTTGCCTTTGCGGAATTCGCCACCGCGCGCTTTATTGCCGATAAACTGGGGGAACTGGGCATCCCCTGCCGGGAGCAGGTGGGCCGGACAGGCATCGTCGCCAGTTTGGGGAACAGAAAAACAGGTGCGTCCTGCGTTGCCCTGCGGGCGGACATGGACGCCCTGCCCATCAGCGAACAAACCGGGCTGCCCTTTGCCTCGCAAACTCCGGGGGTTATGCATGCCTGCGGCCATGACGGGCATGTGGCCATGCTCCTCGGTGCGGCTGCGCTCCTTAAGGAAAAAGAGGCGGAACTCCCGGGGAAGGGGGTCCTCATCTTTCAGCCCGCCGAGGAAGGCGACGGCGGCGCCAGGGGCATGATTGCCGAAGGCGCACTGGATGGGGTCGGAGCCATCTTTGCCGGCCACATCGACCGCACTTACGAACTGGGCGAGATTGCCGTGCAACCGGGGCTTATCTCCGCCTTTACCGATGAATTCTCCATCGAGATCCGCAGCCAGGGCGGCCATGCCGCAAAACCGCACGAAACCGCGGACAGCATCCTGGCGGCAGGCCAGCTTATCACCAGCATCCAGTCCATCGTCGCCCGCGAGGTCCATCCCTGCTTTCCCGCCGTAATCACCGTAGGCGCCATCCATGGCGGCGAGGCAGCCAATGTCATCGCTTCCAAGGTGGTTCTTGCCGGCACCATTCGCACCACCAGCCCGGAGACCCGTACCGTCTGCATCGCCAGCCTGCAACGGATGACCAGGGCCATGGAACAACTGCACCGGGTGGAGACCTCTTTCACCTTGACGGAAGGCTATCCGCCGGTGATCAACAATCCTGCCGCCGCCCGGATTGCCACGGAGGTGGCCGCCGGAATCGTGGGCCGGGAAAAAGTAAAGGGCCAGCCCCTGCCCAGCCTGGGCGGGGAGGATTTCTCCTTTTTTCTGGAAAAGATTCCGGGCTGCCTGGTACGCTTCGGCGCAAGACACACCGGGCTTCACGATGCGCCGGCCCACAGCCCCCGCTTCGACTTTGACGAACGGGTGCTGCCCATAGGCGCGAGGTTTCTGGCAGAAACTGCGCTCAAGGCCCTGGAAGGCATGGAAGAGCTGCGCACTCCGGCGCAAGGCAGGAGATAACCTGCGCGAAGCACAATTTTCCGGGGGAATTTCCCTGCGATCCGTGGTATACACGGCTTTCTATTTCGCCCTTTCCCCTGCAACCCTCTTTCTGGAAACACATGGAAAACGAAGAGAACGAGATTTTTTTCAACGTCATCAACCGGTTTGTCGGATTCTACAGTCGGGATGCCGCCCGGGAAACACGCAACGACACCGGCTGCGAATACCCCTTTGTGGCCATGGACACCAGGCAGATCTTTGCCCAGCTCACCTTTGTCAGCGCCTTTCTCGGACTTGACCGGGAGGCTCCGCTCGCCCAGCCCCCCCGTCTCCTCGATGTGGGCTGCGGAATCGGCAATGTCCTGCTCGTTGCCGAGCAGTTCGGCTTTGACGTGTACGGCATTGAAAAGGATGAATATCCATTCCAGGTGGCGGCCAGGCTTATTGGCGAGGAACGGATTGCCCAGGCTGACATCTGGGCGTACCAGGACTACGGAAAGTACGAGGTGGTGTATTATTACCGGCCCTTTTCCGGACGCGATCAGCAGCTGCGTTTTGAAAAACTCATTGAAGACACCATGAAGACCGGGGGTATCCTCATCGCCAACCACAAAAACAGTGAGGCAATCGGGCAGGACAGCCGTTTTGAGAAACTCAGCCCCACCCTGCCGATCTGGCGAAAAATTCAAGCCCCGTGACGGCTTTCAGGCGGAAACAACCTTGTTTCGCCCGCCGTTCTTGGCAAGATACAAAGCTTCGTCCGCCCTTCGCAGCACAGCCTCAATGCCGGTGTCGTCCTGCCGGAGAATGGTGATGCCGATACTGACCGTAAAATGGACAACCTGCTCGTCCACATGCACCTTCAGATCGGCGATGGCCTGACGGAACCGTTCCGCGACGATCAACGCTCCTGCCCTTTCGGTTTCCGGCAGAATAATGGAAAATTCCTCCCCGCCGATCCTGCCCAACACATCGCTTTCCCGAAGAACCTCCAGGCAATTGGCGGTAAAGGCCTTGAGCACCTCGTCGCCAACCGAGTGGCCATGGGTATCGTTTATTTTCTTGAAGTGATCGATATCCATCTGGATCGCGGAAAATATGCGGGAATAGCGCTGGGAGCGCAAAAACTCCTTGGTGGCGAAGTCCATAAAATAGCGGCGGTTATAGACCCCGGTCAGCGGATCGGTGGTGGCCAGCCGTTCAAGCTCACGATTCTGGCCGAGAATCCTTTGCCGATAGGCCTCGAGTTGCTCCACCATCCAGTTGAACGAGTGAGAAAACTCCCCTAAAAATTCCACCCGCTGGGAAAAATCGCCCTTGGCAATCTGCCCGGTTTGCCAGGTAAGATGCCTCAGGGTAGCCTGCAGGTTCTTGAGATGATGGCAGGCCGGAAGTTTGGCAATGATCCGCGCATCCATGTCGCCGATGGAGAGATGGTGGGCGGCATTGGTCAGGGAGGACAAGGCGTCGGTAAGGGTGTTGACAAATTCGCCCACCTGACGGATCTCGTCTTCTGGCTCTCCGGCCAGATTGAGCAAGCCGGGCTGTTCGTTATGCAGCAGCGCATGGAGATGGGCGCTGATCTTGTCCAGTCTCTCGACATCTTTATGATCCATGTAATTACCAGTTTTTTTCAGGTTACACATCCGCAAGCAAAACCTCGAAGCGGCAAACCCGGTCGCCGGTACACCAGCAATCCGTCTCCCTTGCGGTAAACTGCTTGCCGAAATGGGCCGAAAACAACGCGGAGAGAAAGCCTTCGTCGAAGGTACACACCGATTCATCGGTAATGGGCAACCCCGAGCAGTCAAGATCCTCCGCCACGGTGAGCACGAAACGAGATTTCAGCAGATCAGAGGTCTCAAGCCGCAGAATGCCGATGGAGAAAGTTCTCAAAGTTTCCTGAAGCGCGGCAATGAACCCCTCAAAATCGTGGGTATTCCGGAGCAGATGTTCATGAAAAGCCTTTCCTGCACTCTGGCCGGCGTCAAAAAATATCCGGTTGGCTGTCGCCACATCGGTATGGGAGATGATCGCATCGCGCAGGGTGAACTGCATCAGCCGGTAGACAGCCACCGTGGTTTGGGGGCCGAGGTTGGGACGTCCCCATTCGATGTCGCCCAGATGCGACCAGTCAAACCGCGAGGACTTCCGCTCTTCCCTGAACATAGCCGTGCCTCTCTTGCCTCTGATGATAGCCAAAAACGCGCCTGCGCCGCATGTAACAATGCTAGCAGATTCCTTGACCAAAAGGCAATGGACCAACGGGCAGAAAAAAGAAGAGCCTGGGATGAGAGACTAGAAATACGAGGCGTTGGGAAAAAGGTCCTCGGGAATGCTATCCTTGCCATGCTGCTTGGCATAGGCATATCTGGCGCAGTCGCGAAAACAGGCCAGGCAGTATTTCCCTTGGATCTTTGTGGAAAATTGCGGGACGCTTGCCATGATTGTTACAAAAAAATCACAGGAGCTTAAAAATTCGCAGTCTGTTTTCTTTCCATGGGAAGTTGCCAAAGTGCTCTCCAAAGCCTGGATGGACGATTATTTGAAGTATAGCCCAGGGATTGGCAGATATACAATACGGAAAAAATACGGGGAACCACAATGAAAAGAAGATGCGGGATGAGGATGGAGGGGGAGGCCGATCAGGGCCGTGATTTTTTTCAAAAGAGGACGACGGCACAGCCAATATTTGCCGAAAAGAGAAAAACGACCTGCCACCCATTTTTTGGCAGCAGGTTGAGGACAATCTCGGTTAGAAAACAACTCAGGGGGGAAAGCCCTGACACGCTCTTCAGCGAAAATCTTCCAGGCTGGCAAGCCGTACTCTGCCCAGCATGCCGCCTTTGCTGGCAAGAACACATTGGTCGTAGATTTGCAGATCATTGCTTCTGATAAGCTGGGTCAGATCGGCTACATAATCGGTTCCCCGGTTGGAATACTGGTGCAGACCACTGGCCAAAACAAGAGAATTCATGGTTTCTTCCCTTTTATGCCTCAGCTCTTTGTATGCGGGAACCCGGTTGATCATCAAGATATATGAACGAACGGAATCAAGCAGGGAGGCATATGCCACACCGGAGTACGCTTTTCCGTCCTCGCGCCCGTCAGCCACACGCCCCGGCTTATCCCAGGTCAAGACGCCGAAAAGGTTGTTCCCTTCCAAGGCAAAACGGGAGCCACCCCACGCTGATTCCAGAGCACCCTGGGCCATGATCAGGCTCACCGGCACCGGGTTGATCCTGCGGCGCAGATCGGCAACCTCAAAGGTCCGGTATTTTTGACAGAGATTCTGCAAAAAATAAACCTCATTCGGAGTCAATCCCACAAGGCGGTCATAATCTTCCGCGCCAAAATCAAAGGCCAGACGCTGGGGAGGATGCACAAATTTTGCCAGGATCTTCTCCAAGGCGGCTCGTTCCGCTTCCACCTCGGACAGGGCAACCATCGCGGCGGGAAGGATGACACGGAGAAAAGCTTTTTTCTGGGTCGCGGCATCAAGGCTCGGCATGTCTTCAGGGAACTTGTTGACCAAGACGGCGGGAACCTCTGAATATGCCTGCACTTCCCATAACTTATTCGCCTTGAGCTGCCTCAGCAAATCCTCGGCGGAATGGACTTCAATGGCGGGAACGGTCTGAAACCGCTGGGAAAACCGAATAAAAACCGAAGAAGGCTGGATCAAGAGAATAACGAGAAAGGAAAACATGACCAGAACCAACCCGGCCACCATCCGCACCATCCCCGAATCGATCGTTTTATTGCCGAAGCACATCGGTGTTTCATTATGTTTTACAACCACGACTTTTTCCTGCTCTAGGGTTACGTCCGGGGACGGTTAACTGCAAGGGGGCATGCATCCTCCACCCGTGCAAGCACGCGACAAGTGAGCAACCGCTCGTTCATGACCGTTGCCGTAATATCCGCTCTTCCTGTTCCAAAGAAAGTTGCCGAACATACCTGATGCGTCTTAAAAAGGCAAGCAAAACATCCTGATGGAATCCCTCCGTGCGCCCAAGTCACACTTCATAGTGTATAGAGAAAAAATAAAAACACAACAGGCAGTATTAATATAGTATTTAAAATAATACCTAACCACCTAGAATTACCCAACAATTCCAAGCAGTTTCCCCCTTGTTTTTTTGCTCACGGACAACAAAAAAGTTTCCGCGGGCTCCCCTGCGGCTCCATCGACAAAGCCTTATGTCCCGAAACGGATCGCAGGGGAATTCGAAAATGGCCGCCTCGCGGAAGTCACAGTATTGTATTGTTATGACTGAAAAAATAAGGGGAAAACGGCTGAGGATTGAACGGAGAATTGCCGACAGTATCGCCAGGAAATCCCGGCACCTGCAAGGTCGAGGCCGCGCACTGCAGTATTCGGAACATATCAGGTCTGGCTCTCCGAGGCATCACCTTCCTCCGGCATGGAAACCTTGACCGGCTCTCCGGCAGCCTGCAACGCACCTTCATCCTCTTTCGGCGGGAAAAGGGTCGGCTGCACCTCCGCCGCTCCGGCAGACTCCTTCTCGGCCGGCAATTCGGCGATCCGCCGCACCGGCCGGTCGGAAACCCGTTTTCCCAGCGCGGAGGCCCCCTTGATCAACACCTCGCCAAAGTTGCAATCCACATAGTTGTGGCGGGCCCGCTTGGACGGGGCGAGATGCACCCGCACCCTGCCCCCGTCGCCGATACTCAAAAAAAGTATACCGGAATTCTTGTGGGCCGGGAAGAGATGGTATTCCTTTTCCAGAATGAATTTCGGGCTCTGGAACCGTTTGACATAGCAGAGATTCTGGCTGCCCTCGCGGTAGAGGATGTTGAAAACCCGTTTTTCCTCGACCTTGCCGAACCAGAGCACATCATGGCCGACAAAAAGCTTGTCGATCACGTTGATGACCTTGTACATGCCGTTCTGAAAAATGAGCAGCAGCTTGTCGTATTCGGAACAGGAAAAACAATCCTCAGGTCTCGCCTTGACCTGGTGACCCAAAAAGCCGGTTTCCCGGTCATAGCCCATGGTCAAATTGGAGAGCGCCACCTTGCGCACCTCCACCTCGCCGAAGGTGGCGATCTCGGTGCGGCGCGGGTAGAGATGGCCGTAGCGGACAAGCAAATCGTCGAGATACTTGATGGTGTACCCGACCATGTCGAGCAGATAATTCTCCACCGCCTTGATGTTGTCCCGGACCTCCTTGATGTCCTTCTTCTTCTTGTCCAGATCGTAGCGGGAGATGCGCTTGATCCGTATCTCCAGCAGCCGCTCGATGTCCTCGGGGGTCACTTCGCGGACCAGCTTGTCCCTATAAGGCAGCAGCGCCGCCCCAATGGTCTCGACCACCGCCTTGTAGGTTTTGCACTCCTCGATCTCTTTGTAGAGCCGCTCTTCGATGAAGATCTGCTCCAGCAGGTGGGCGTGGAGCTTTTCCTTGAGCCTCCCATGCTCGATGGTCAGCTCCTTTTTAAGGTCGCGGACCAGCTTTTCGGTGTTGTGGCGCAGCACCTCGCTCACCGTGAGCACCGCAGGGTTGTTGTCCTGGATCACGGTGAGATTCGGGCTGATCGGCACCTCGCAGTCGGTGAAGGCGTAGAGGGCCTTGATGGTGTCCGCCGCGTAGATGCCGCGCACCAGCTTGATCTCGATCTCCACCTCCTCGGCGGTGTAGTCGTTGATGCTCAGGATCTTCAGCTTGTTCCCTCGCGCCGCCTTCTCCACGCTCTCGATCAACGACTGGGTGGTGGTGCCGTAGGGGATATCCTTGATGGTGATGGTCTTCTCGTTCTTCTCCTCGATGCGAGCCCGGCAGCGCAACCGGCCGTTGCCGTCCTCATAGCCGGAAACATCAAGGGTGCCGCCGAGGAGAAAATCCGGGTACAGGGTAAAGGGCTCGTCCCGGAGAATATTCTTCTGGGCTTCGAGCAGCTCGCAAAAATTATGGGGCATGATCTTGGTGGCCATGCCCACGGCAATCCCTTCCGCCCCCTGCATCAGCAAGAGGGGAATCTTGGCCGGCAGGGCCACCGGCTCCTGCATCCGGCCGTCATAGGATTCGGCAAACTCGGTGAGATCCTTGTTGAACAGGGTTTCCCGGGCCAGGGGGGAGAGGCGGCATTCGATGTACCGGGCCGCGGAGGCCTGGTCGCCGGTGAAGATGTTGCCGAAGTTGCCCTGCCGGTCGATGAGATACCCCTTGTTGGCCAGATTGACCAGGGCGGAAAAGATCGAGGCGTCGCCATGGGGATGGAGCTTCATGCAGTCGCCCACCACATTGGCCACCTTGTGGAAGCGGCCGTCGTCCATGTTGAACAGGGTCTGGAGGATGCGGCGCTGCACGGGTTTCAGGCCGTCGGTCACATCGGGGATGGCCCGCTCCCGGATGACGTAGGAGGTGTAATCGAGAAAGTTGGTGTCAAAAAGCTTGTGCAGCTCGCCGTAATGGGAGGTATCCATGATTACACGACCACCAGATGATCCATGATATATTCTTTCCGTTCGGGCGTGTTCTTGCCCATGTAAAAGGAGAGCAGCCTGGGCACCTCGCTGAGGGTGTCGATATTCACCTGCTGCAAGCGCATGTCCGGGCCGATGAACTGTTTGAACTCCTTGGGGGAGATCTCGCCCAACCCCTTGAAGCGGGTAACCTCCACCGCCTTCTTGCCCTTGCCGCCCAGTTTCCTTTCCGCTGCCAGCCGCTCTTTATCGGAATAGCAGTAGATGGTCTCCTCCTTGGTGCGCACCCGGAAGATGGGGGTTTCCAGAATGTAGACATGACCGCGCCGGACCAGGGCCTCGAAAAACTGCAGAAAATAGGTAAGGAGCAGATTTCTGATGTGCAACCCGTCCACATCGGCGTCCGTGGCCAGGATCACCTTGTCGTAGCGCAGGGTTTCCACCGAATCCTCGATGTCCAGGGTGCGCATCATGTTGTACATCTCATCATTCTTGTACAACAGGGTCAGGGGCTGGCCATAGACGTTCATCGGCTTGCCCTTGAGGGAAAAAACCGCCTGGGTCATGGGGTCTCGGGAGCTGACAATGGAACCGGAGGCGGACTGGCCCTCGGTGAGAAAGAGCATGTTCTGGCGGTCCGGGGTGGAGGGCTTTTCCGCGCTCGGGTGGTACTTGCAGTCCTTGAGCTGGGGGATCTTGAGCGCCACCTTCTTGGCCTTGGCCTTGGCCTCCTTGCGCACGTGCTGGAGTTCTTTCCTGATCTTGGCGCTCTGCTGGATCTTGTCGATGATGATCTCGGCCAGCTCGGTATTCTTGTAGAAGAAATCGCAGACAAAGTCCTTGACCTTGTTGACGATATCCCCCCGGACATCGGTGTTGCCGAGCTTGTTCTTGGTCTGCGATTCGAAGATCGGGTCTTTCACCTTGACCGCGATGGCCCCAACCACCCCTTCCCGCACATCCTCGCCGGAAAATTTCTTGCCGGAAAAATCGTTGACCCCCTTGAGAATCCCCTCGCGGAAGGCGGAAAGATGGGTGCCGCCCTCGTTGGTATAGGTGCCGTTGACAAAGGAGAAATAGGTCTCGCCGTAGCCTTCCGTGTGGGAAAAGGCGAACTCCAGGGTGGAATCCTTGAAATGGATGGGCGCATAGAGCTGGGTTTCGGCGATCTCCTTGTCCAGCAGGTCAAGCAAGCCGTTGGCCGAATGAAAGCACTCGCCTTCATAGTAGATCTTGAGCCCGGCATTGAGGTAGGCATAGCGCCAGAACCGCTTGCGCACGAACTCCCGCATGTAGTAATAGCCTTCAAAGGCGTTGGGGTCCGGATGAAAGGAGACCAGGGTGCCGTTTTTTTCGCTGGTATCGCCCTGCTCTTCCCCGACCAGTTCGCCGTTGGCAAAGGTAGCCCTGGCAAGCTTGCCGTCGCGGAATGATGTTACCTCAAAACGGTCGGACAGGGCGTTGACCGCCTTGGTGCCCACCCCGTTGAGGCCCACCGAGAACTGGAACACCTCGGTGTTGTATTTGGCCCCGGTGTTGATCACGCTCACGCACTCAACCAGCTTGCCCAGCGGGATGCCGCGCCCGAAATCCCGCACCTTGACCACGCCGTCCGCATCGATATCCACGTTGATCCGCTTGCCCACCCCCATGATGAACTCGTCCACCGCATTGTCCACCACCTCTTTGAGGAGGATGTAGATGCCGTCGTCCGGATGGCTGCCGTTGCCGAGCCGGCCGATGTACATGCCGGGCCGGAGACGGATATGCTCCAGGGAACTGAGGGTCTTGATCTTGCTTTCGTCATAGACGGAGGCGGAATCGGAACTGGGTGCGCTCATCGGGTAATTGGCTGCAAGGTTATGATTTAATGATCGGGTTAAGCAGGGGAAAACGAATTTCCATTTGTATATCGTTCTTTGTCTGCCGCCGCAATGATATTTTGCCAACATGATATTTTGCCGGAGGCTTATGCCATAGCCGGTTGCGGGTGACAGGTTATCTGTGCGGCCTGGATGATGACTTAGAAGTATTGGCTTCAGAAAAAATCGATGCTCCTATTTATCGTTTAGTTTTCTGTGGCCATCAAGTATCTTCATTATGCATTTTGCCTATACCCAGTATTGGCCCATTCTGTCTAATACAATGCTATGCCTTCCGGAGTCTGACCTGATGCCTGACAAGAAACCAATCACCCAAACCGAACTAGCAGGCTGTTGAAAAATTCAGCAAATATCGAGACATTTTAATCCGCGCAATGTATTATGTAACAACCTAGAATAACTCGTAAAGATTGAGGAAAACATGCGCGGAACCGACACCCACCAAC
>JAJZRF010000064.1 GCA_021847425.1 Deltaproteobacteria bacterium
GGGACGGTTGGAATTGAGCAGATAGCCGAGGATCATCTCCTTCAGCGCTTTTTTGAGCGCCATGGCGTCAGCCAAAACATTCCGCCGGACCTGCTCCCGGGTTTTTTCAAGAAGCTCCTGGGTGGTGGCGGCGCCGATATCCGCCATGATCAGAATCTCTTCAAGATCCTCAAGCAGTTCGGCGTCGATCTTCTTTTTCCCAAGGAAAAGCGCGTCGAGCTGATGGACAAAGGTTTTTCGCGTTCGCGACAACCCTTCCTTGAGCCGCCGGAAAAACCCGGCTCCATTCTCCTGTCCCTGCCCCGCATTTTCCGCGACTTCCGGAGCGGCAGCCGCCAGGTCAGCGGTCTGTGCGCCTTGACGTTTTTTCTTAAACCAGCTCAGCATTATTCTTCCTTATCTAACAGTTGCGGACCTAATGAGTGCTTCTGTTTTCATGAGACCGTCATATTTTCAAGCACTTCAACAATCCGGTCGATCACCCAGTTCGGGGTGGATGCCCCGGCTGTAACCCCTACCCGGCCATAGCGGCCCAAGGCCTGCGGCTCAAGGTCCTGTTCCGATTCCACCATGAACACCGGACAGCCCAGACTTTCGGCAATCTCTCCCAGCCGTTTGGTGTTGGCGCTGGTCCTCCCGCCCACCACTATCAACGCTTCAACCTCCTGACAGAGTTGGCGGACCTCCTCCTGTCGTTTATGGGTGGAGTCACAGATGGTGTTGAACACCTCGCCGCCGGGGTATTTTTGCAGAATCGCTTCCTTGAGCCTTTCAAAAAGATGCTCGTCCTGGGTGGTCTGGCTGACGATGATGTAAGGCCCGTCAAGACGCAGAGCCGCGACATCCGCCTCGCAGTTCACCACCTGTCCGGTATTGCCGGCATAGCCCATGAGCCCTTCCACCTCGGCATGATCACGGTCGCCGATGATCACCGTGGCGAAGCCCTCTTTTTTGTATTTGGCGATGATGGCCTGCACCTTGAGAACCCGGGGACAGGTAGCATCCTCCACCCTGGCGCCGGAGGCTTCAAGCTTCTTTTTCTGTTCAGGGGGAATACCATGGGCCCGGATGATTATGGCGCCGGTGGCCTGGACCGGAATCTCGGTAAGGATCCTCACCCCTTGATCCCCAAGCAGTTTCAGAACCTGCGGGTTGTGGATCAGGGGACCAAAGGTGGCAATGGGGGTTTCGTGCTTCTGAACCATGCCGAGGGTGGTCTCAACCGCCCTCCGCACCCCCATGCAAAAGCCTGCGTTCTTGGCAAGCACCACTTCCATCTGTTCACCTTATCATGGGAGGAACTCCTCCGGATTTTCCTGGCGTTACGCCGCCCAACAACAAAGCAGCTAATCTATACGGATTTCTCAGTATTTGCAAGAAAAGCAACACACCCAGGCCAAGGGAATCAATTGCATGAATCCCGCGACCCCTTTATACTGACCCCAACCACACATGCACAGGAACCCATGAACTTGCGCCCCCTTTCCCTTGATGACAGATTGTTTGTTACGGAATATCTCCGGCGGTTTCCTCCGGAGATCTCGGAGCTGACCTTCACCAATCTCTTTGCCTGGCACCATAGCCGGCCAGTCTGGCTGGACGAATTCAGAGAATCACTGCTCCTCTTTACCGAGACAAAAACGGGGTTGGCAATCCTGGGTAATCCCATAGGCCCGGCATCCCTGTCCGAAATCTTCGCTGAATACACCGGCCGGATCGCGGGAGCGGATCGCTTTCCAAAAGAAAAACTCACGGATGTGGACCTGGACGGAGCAACGGTTGTCGAGGACCGGGACAATGCCGACTACGTCTACCGCAGGGAAGACCTTGCCACCCTGGCCGGCAGGCATTTCACCAAGAAACGAAACCACATCAACCAATGCCTGGCCGCTTACGACTGCCGCTACGAAATAATCACCCAGGAAACAGTTGCCGAATGCCTGGCCATGCAGGATCGCTGGTGCGCCGCCCGGGATTGTAAGGCCGAACCAGGTTTGTGCGGAGAATATCGGGCAATAGAGGAAACCCTGCGCCATTACACGGAATTTGGCCTGACCGGCGGCGGGATCCGCATTGAGGGGACCATCGAGGCTTTTACCGTGGGCGAGGAGCTCAATCCCTCAACCGCGGTCTGCCATTTTGAGAAGGCCATGCCCGAGTTTCACGGCTTGGCCCAGTTGATCAACCAGTGGTTTGCCAAAAACAACCTGGCCGACTTTGCCTATGTCAACCGGGAGCAGGATCTCGGCATTCCCGGCCTGCGCAGGGCAAAAGAAAGTTACTCTCCGGATCATCTGGTGGAAAAAGTTCGGATTGTTCTGGGTGGATCGAGCATGAAAAGAGCAAACGATCAGCAGGTCTGCGGCTGAAAAAATAGATATTATGTCCCCGGATACCTGTCTAACGCTCGAGGGGCGCGTCGCTTTTGGCGCGTCCCTCTCGAATGCAGGGTTAGGCCAGGACCACAGAAAAACCGTGGTCTGTCCCCTGTTGTCTTGATTAGAAACCAAAGCCATGATAAGAGCGCCACATGCACTGAGCAAAAAGGCGTCGGATTCGGAGAGGGAAATTCCGCAAATATTTATCAAGTTCTCCTCGCTACTGTTCCAATGTGGTTAGTTTCTTTTTGGTTTTGTGGTTATGCAGTCGGTAGAGGCCAACGTAGAGGTCACCGGCGGTGCGCGGCCTTATCGCGCAGCGTCCGGTGGACCGCCGGGTTGGGCATAGCTACTGCCTCAACCTGTTCTCAATATTTTCAATCATTGCATTTTGGATGTTGCGCACTTGAGTCTGGTTGTCTGCTGAGACGTCTCTCCATGACTGAACCTCGTTACCAGACGATTCCAAGTAGGCAGTAACTTTCAACGTTGTCCCCCGACCGCTGTTCTTTATGGAGATAAGATACTTGTACCGAGTTGAATTGCTGCCGAGGAGTCCGAGCGCCATGCTAAATGATGGGCCGGCGACATAGTCGGTAGCGATACGACCGTCTTCTTTGCTTTCATTCAAAATGGACACTCGGGCGTCATCAAGGACGCCAACGGCTGCTTTATATACTTGCGTTGATGTAAATGGAAGAACATCAGCGGGCTTAAAATTCGGACTGGGTGCTGGAAGCGATTTACCACGTTGTGATGTCATCGACTCAACAACACCTCGTGCCTTAGAGCCTTCGTCTATGGCACAGGCGGAAACCAGAACAACGAGAAGTAGCGACACGCTAAGTTTTCGCAACATATATATTCCCCTTGACCCTCGCTATAAATAGACGCTGAGCACATGTGAGGGTTTTCATATGCCCAACGACCTGCATCAGCGGACGGCGCCAATGAACTTGCCGCGTCAGCGCCGCCGACGATCACGACGTCCGCTGAATGCTTTGGTTAACCTTTTTTTATTCAGTATCTGCTTCTATTGCCTTAGCAATTTGCCACCATTTCCCTTTTCTCTTATGCACTTTCCTTTTTAAAACCAATGCGTCTGCGCTCTCGCTATCAAAATCAATTTCATGAGGAGAAATTGGTTCACCATTAGTAAATTTTTTCATTTCTTCAAGCAGGCGTTGACTTGCTGGCCCAGGCATTGGTGGCTGTCTGTTTACTAATGTATGTCTCCATCTCGGCAGGAATTTGTCCCACAATTTACTCGTTAGATATTCGCCATCTGTGGGTGGATGTGTTGCTATTGCATGCAAGCCCTTTTCTTTTTCTGACATAGGCAATTTATCGAAGTGTAAGTCTATTTTCCCCAAATCATCTTTTAGGTCTTGTCCCCAAATAAATTCTTGGTCATCACGTAAAAACAATGGCGCACATCTTCTGTGTAAACGGTCTGAAGAGATAAATACCATACAAAAAGGCAGATAATACAAATACGCTAGATCCGATTTATTTGTTTTCCTTTCCGCTGAAATTAAACTTGATGAAATTGAAATATAAAAAAACAGCTCAAGTGTTAATACGTGAGCCGCATAGGGGGCAAATTTACTTAATGGAGGACAACCCAAATTTCCCCATCCATAGTAAACTTGCATGAAATACTGAGGCGGTATACCTAACAGAGTAAAAACAAATTTCATCCTCGCAAGAGGGTTGCTACGACCATTCACTATGGATTCAGCATATAGTTTTGCCTCATCAAGTGATTTGCATTTTTTTAGTTCAACACCTATGGAACGAAGCCAATATGACACCTTGTCAAAATCAATACTTTGAATTGCCTCTCTCCACTGTTTAGCGAACTTCCTTTCTACTTCTAAAAATTCTTCATTTTTCCACCGAGAAAATGCTTCGGCTTCTGGCGGAGGATCGAAAACAAATCCTTTTTTACCTCCACCTTTCGTGGGCCTTCCACCTGAAAGTATGGGGCGCCCATCCATTGTGACTTTTTGACCTAGCAAGCTCCCAACACAAAGTTCATGGTGGAACATATTGGGTTCAGCATGCATTTCAGGTGTTTTGTCAGCTATTATTCTGACTTCCTGTTCTGGTGTTCTTCCCTCTCTTACATTTTTCTCAAGATCAGCAAGGGTCTCGACATAAAATACGGGACAAATATTTGACATAAAGAAATTGTCAAACCACACTGATTCGTCGATGCTTAGCGACTGAAGGAAAGATTTATCAAATATTGCTATTGGTCCCATTTTTATCGTAGGTTAACGTTTCGCATAACCGGCAGGCGACAGCAAAGCGCAGCGGCGCTGGCGACTGTCCGGGTTGATGCGATTGTTAGCCATAACGGTTGTATGCCATACGCGAATCAACCAAATATTTTAAAAAATCTGTACCGTACTGCGTGATGTCGATGTTGTTCCCGGCATACGTGATGAGGTTATTAGAATATAAATATGCTATCCAGTCATCAAACATTTTCTCTTTATGTAACTCCGGGAAGGCGGCTTTCGCCTGCTCGAAAATTTCAATGGCATGTTGTTTTGAAACTCCATTATGAGTGCTCGATAACTGGACAAGGAGCGTGATTTGGCTACCAAAAATAACTTGTGCAATGTTGTTGAACTCCAGCGAAATCCGTGTTGTTGCAAGCTCGCGTGTAAGAGCGGTTATTTTTTCATTATCCGTAAAATGCTGAACTTGTTGCTCAATAGATTGCTCTCGACTAAGTGCAGATGCAGATATTGGCAGTCTCATGACCTCTACGAAAGACAGCAACAGGGGCTGTGGCTCCCTCCCTTCCTGTTGGCGTTCGAAAAGCACACCATCCTTTCCAGCTCTCGTGATCCCCGCGATCTTTTTGTCGATTGCAGCACGGAACAAGAGCATGGCAGCAAGCCCAAGAATGGTAACAACAAGAGGCCAAACGATGGTTTCGAGCATAGTGTTTTGTAATGGCTAACCATTGATTATCAGGTCAATTTGCCCTGATAAGTTGATAATTACCGCCAAACCAGGCATAATTTCCCTGTTTTGTTATCATCTATTTCGCAATCTTTTTTGTCCAAAAGATCAAGGAGACGTTCTTGAGCTGTCGACCAACTCGGAATATGACGCCCCTTTAAATCGTCGCCAACCTTGTCCAGCCTCATTTTCCCAACGATCTTAAAAGCCGAACCCATCACTCCTTGGCCAGCAGCAGACCAAGCGCTTCCTTGATATCCTGCACCAGGTGAAAACGGATACCCTCCTTCACATTATCCGGGATCTCGACCACATCCTTCTCATTAAGGGCGGGCAGGACAATCTCCTTGATCCCGGCCCGCACCGCGGCCAAAACCTTCTCCTTGATCCCGCCCACCGGCAGAACATCCCCCCGCAGGGTGATCTCCCCGGTCATGGCCATGTCCTTGCTCACCGTCCGCCCCGTAAGCAGGGAAACCAGGGCGGTGACCATGGCCACCCCGGCCGAAGGCCCGTCCTTGGGGATGGCGCCTTCAGGCACATGGATGTGCAGATCGATCTTGGAAAAAATCCCTTCGTCAACGCCCAGTTCCTTGGCATGGGAACGGATGTAGGTCAGCGCCGCAGTGGCCGACTCCTTCATCACCTCCCCCAGCTTGCCGGTCAGGGTAAGACCGCCCTTGCCCTTCATTTTGGCAGCCTCGATGAACAGCAGTTCCCCGCCCACCGGCGTCCAGGCCAGACCGGTTGCCAGACCCGGCCCCCAGGTGCGGGCCTTGGTCTCCGGGAAAAACTGGATGGGGCCGAGATAGGCGGCAAGATTGGCCGTATCGATCCGGGTCGTGCCGGTCTTGCCGGTGACAATCTCCTTGGCAACCCCCCGGCAGACCGCGGCCAGCTTCCGCTCCAGATTTCTGACCCCGGCCTCCCTGGTGTACGAGCGGATCACTGTCCGGATCGCCTGATCATCGATCTTCAGGTCGTCATCGCCGAGGGCATGGGCCTCCAGCTGCTTGGGCAGGAGGTGTTGCGTGGCAATGTTGAGCTTTTCCTCATCTGTATAGCCGGACAGCTCGATGACCTCCATCCGGTCGCGCAACGGCCCGGGGATATTGTCGAGCAGATTGGCAGTGGTGATGAACATCACCTTGGAAAGATCAAAGGGGATCTCCAGGTAATGGTCGGCAAAGGTGAAGTTCTGTTCAGGATCCAGAACCTCCAGCAGGGCCGAGGAAGGGTCGCCCCTGAAATCCATGCCCAGCTTGTCGATTTCATCCAGCATGAAGAGCGGATTGTTGGCCCCGGCCTTGCGCAGACTCTGGATGATGCGTCCCGGCAGGGCGCCGATGTAGGTGCGCCGATGCCCGCGGATTTCCGCCTCGTCCCGCACTCCGCCCAAGGACATCCGGATGAATTCCCGGCCCATGGACCGGGCGATGGATTGGCCGAGCGAGGTCTTGCCAACCCCCGGCGGGCCGACAAAGCAGAGGATCGGCCCGTGCATGTCCTGCTTGAGCTTGCGCACCGCCAGAAACTCGATGATCCTTTTTTTGATCTCCGCAAGACCATAATGGTCTTCGTCCAGCACCTGCTGCGCCTTGACAATATCCAGGGAATCCGGGGTGGATTTCAGCCAGGGCAGATCAAGAAGCCAGTCAAGATAGGTCCGGGAAACCGTGTATTCCGGCGAGGACGGCGAAATGCGGGCCAGCCGGTCGATTTCTTTTTCCGCTGTTTTCTTGGCCTCGGGGGGAAGCTCCGTCCGGGCAAATTTTTCGCGCAGCTCCCTGAGATCGAGATTTTCCTCATCCTCGCCAAGCTCCTTGCGGATGGCCTTGAGCTGCTGGCGCAGAAAAAAATCCCGCTGCTTCTCATCCGTGTCTTCCTTGATGCTTTTCTGAATCTCCTGGCTCATCTGGGCCGTTTCAAGACGTTTGTTCAGTTCGCGGGCCGTCCGGTGCATCAGGGCCTTGCCCGGCTGAATCTCCAGGATTTCCTGTTCCTCCACCGGCGTGAGATTGAGCTGGGAAATAACCAGATAGGAGATATAAAAAGGATCGGACAGGGATTCGGTGGTGGCGACAAGCTCGACCGGGAGCGACATCAATTCCGCCAGTTTTTTAAACTGGGTGCGAAGATTGAGCAGCAGCGCCTCGACTTCCTTGTCCTCTTCCAGCTCCATGGGGATAACGACAGCCCTGGCTGTCAGATAGGGCTCTTGCTGGACAAACTCAACAAGTTCCAACTTTTTGATGGCGCTGATCAAAACCTGATATCCTCCGCCCTCCCTGACCTTGACCAGCTTGTGGATGTACCCCAGCACCCCTATTTTGTATAGGTTTTGCGGCTCAACCCGCTCCTGTTTCGCCTCGGCAATCTCCTTCTGGCTGACAATGGCGACCAGCCGGTCTTTAAGAATCGCCTCGTCGATGAGCTTCTGGGAGGCCGGATGAAGAATATTCATCGGAAAACCCATGCCAGGAAAAAAAACAAAGCCGTGCAGAGGCAAGACCGGCAGAATCTCCGGAACCGGCAACTCGCTAGGATTCCCCTGGTGTTCAACCTTTTGGCCCGGGACTTCTGCTTCTTCTTGCTTGTCGCCTTCGCTCATGATTTTCAACCTGCATCGTTTTTTTGTTCAAATAAAGAAAGACCCGTGATGCATCGCCTCAGCCAACGGTAATCTTGACTTTTCCGGTATTGCACCGCAAGGGGAGGGTAATCTGCAAAAATCCGTTTCTACTTTCCGAAACCGCCTTGGAAACATCAACGGTTTTGGGAAGGGAGATGGAGCGCTCGAAAAAACCGCGTTCAACCTCCAGCTGGTGAATACACGACACCTTGTCCGGCATCTCATATCCTCGCACCCCAGAAACAGTGACCCGCGATTCCTCTGCCATCACGGCAAGGGTATGCGGCTCCATGCCGGAGATATCCACATAAACGATGACCGCCGAGGCTGTCTCATATACATCCGCGGCCGGGAACCAGTTTCCGTGATGAAACATGGAGCCCGTACCTCGCAGCATCATGCTCCGCAACAGTCCGCCGGACACTCCGTCAGAGGGATGCTTCTTTCTGAACTGATCCATGGCCTTTTCCCTTACCCCAAAATTTCGTGGAAAATCAAAGCGGCTAACGATTTTCAACAAACCCCGTGCCCTTACACAGGGGGCAGGTCAACTGCGGCACGCACTGGCAATCATTCCAGTCATCGCCGATCTTGGTCCCGCGCCACTCACTGCTGCATTCGCAGGTTCCCCGGATCACCTTCTCGCCGTTGCATTCGGGACACATCTTTTTATCCGTACCGTTCATCATCCGCCCTCCCCGCCTTGACATTGGAAATAGGCCTGCCTGTTTCACCGGCCCATGGTTTTGCGCACCGTATGAAAAAGTATGGGACAGGTCCGGGAGGATGTCAAGGGGGGCAAGAGATGTACACCCCCTTACGATTTACAAATCATCATGACGGCAGGCGTGCGCCACCATAATCTTTTTGGCCAGGCCGGCATTGACAGCCAACCGCGTTCCCTTGCTTGCCACGATAAGAGGCCCGGAGGAATGATTGCTGACAATCTCAAGGCATGCTCCCACCGCAAGCCCCATGTCGTTCAGTCTGGTCTGCACCTCCCGTCCGCCCAGGATGGTGACGATCCGCACCTGTTCGCCATTGGCAGCATACTGCAGGGAGAGGGCCGGTTCCCGCTGTGCCATGCACGAAGCGCACAACCCGTAAATTTCCATTTTGTGCTGGAGCGGGTGGAACTGGAACTGACGGGCGATTTCGTGCTGGAGCCGTTCAAGATGCTGGTTGGCAAATTCCTGAATCTTGCCGCAGCGGGTGCAGATGAAGTGGTCGTGGTGCATGCCGAGATGGTGGTGCTCATAGACCGGTTCCTGGGTTTCAAACAGCTGTTTCTGGGCAAAACCGAACTGGCAGAACATCTCCATGGTTTCCTTGAGAAACTCCCGATCCAGCAACTCCGGCTTTTTTTCCCTGATGATCCCTTCCAGGCCGGAAAGGGTCAGATGCTCTTCCACCGAGAGGAATATATCCAGCACCTTGAGCCGCTCTTCGATACGGGAGGCATTGTAGGATTGCAGGACCTCCTGAAACTGTTCCCGTTCCTGCTGGTGCTGGGTCTGGGGATCAACCCCTTTCTGAACAGGGCTCTTATCAGCTTTGCTTTTTGCCGCCCAAAAGGAAAATCCGAACATTATCACCTGCTCCTTGTGCTGTGCCTCAATCCACCTGCAACCACTCGCCGTTTACCAACAGATAATGGGGCCGGAAACGACTCTTGTAGGCCATGGCCGCGACCGGTTCTATCCAGTAGCCAAGATAGAGATAGTCATAATGTTCGCGACTGGCAAGCTCACCCAGGGAAAGAATATTGAAGGTTCCCAAGCTTCTTTTCTCAAAAGCCGGGTCAAAGTAAAAATATACCGCGCTCAGGCTGCGTTCCGCCAGATCGACAATGGACACCCCCACCAGGTGTCCGGACAGCCGGAAGGAGATTTCCATGGTCGAGACCAAGGAGTTGAGGAAGAAGCCGCTGTAATAATCCGAGGCCGTACTGGCCCGGCCAGGGTAGCGGCTGTTTAAGAAACAATCCAGCAGCCGCAGCTTTTCCTCCGTCACCTCAACAGGGCCCACGCTGACCTCCAGCTCCTGGTTCCGTTGCCGGACGCGGTGCATGTTCCGGGAGGGGCAAAAGGTTTCCGTCGCAAGCCTGATGGGCACACAGGCCGTACAGCCTGGACAGCGCATGGCATAGAGGGTATTGCCGTTTCGCCGGTATCCGGCGGCAAGAAACTCATCCAGCAGAACCGGAGGCAGAGAGCCGAAGCCTGCCTGGTGGTAAACCGCCAGGCGGTCAAGGCCGTAGGGGCACTCTGCCGGGGTATCCACAAAATAGGGGGACAGCTTGGCAATGAAGCGACTGGTATCACTTAGATCCACGGAGGTCATATCTTTGCCGGAGGGGTTGCCCCTCTTATTGGTAGAGAAAATATCTTTGCCGGATCTCTCTGAAACCGTCAAGCCCCGGCTGCCAGCCCAGCTCAAGCTCACGGATATCCGCGCCTGCGGCCAGATGATTCTTAAGCTTGCTGTCGCCCA
>JAJZRF010000017.1 GCA_021847425.1 Deltaproteobacteria bacterium
AGAAGGAGCGGGGCATCTCGGTGACCACCTCGGTGATGCAGTTCAATTACCGCGACTTCGAGGTCAACCTGCTGGACACCCCCGGCCATAAGGATTTTTCCGAGGATACCTACCGGGTGCTCACCGCGGTGGACAGCGCGCTGATGGTCATCGACAGCGCCAAGGGGGTCGAGGCCCAGACCGAGAAGCTCATGGAGGTCTGCCGGATGCGCAACACCCCGGTGATCACCTTCATCAACAAGCTGGACCGCGAGGGCCGCGAGCCCCTGGACATCCTGAGCGAGATCGAGGAGAAGCTGCAGATCGAGTGCACCCCGCTCACCTGGCCCATCGGTATGGGCAAGAGCTTCAAGGGGGTCTACAATATCATGCGCCAGGAGCTGAATCTCTTTACCTCCAGCAAGGACCGGCGGCCCCAGGACTCCATCGTGGTCAAGGACTTGAACGATCCGCTCCTGGAGCAGATGCTGGGCAGCCAGGCGGACCGGCTTCGCGAGGATCTCGAACTCCTGGCCGGGGCGGCCAGCGCCTTTGACCATGCCGAGTATCTTAAGGCCAGCCAGACGCCGGTGTTTTTCGGCAGCGCGGTCAACAACTTCGGGGTGAAAGAGCTGCTGGACGCCTTTGTCGAGCTGGCTCCCTCTCCCTCCCCCCGCGCCACCACCAGCCGCATGGTTTCCCCGGACGAAGAGGCGTTTTCCGGCTTTACCTTTAAGATCCAGGCCAATATGAACCCGGCCCACCGCGACCGGATCGCCTTTTTCCGCATCTGCTCCGGCAAATTCACCCGGGGGATGAAGGTCATGCACCACCGGCTCGGCAAGGAGGTCTCCCTTGCCAACGCCACCATCTTCATGGCCCAGGATCGCACCAACGTGGAGGAGGCCTGGCCCGGCGACATCATCGGCATCCATAACCACGGGACCATCAAGATCGGCGACACCTTCTCCGACAAGGAACCCCTCAAATACACCGGCATCCCCAACTTCGCGCCCGAGCATTTCCGGCGGGTGCTGATCAAGAACCCGCTCAAGATCAAGCAGCTGAACAAGGGGCTGGTGCAGCTGGCCGAGGAGGGCGCGGTGCAGCTTTTCCGGCCCACCATGGGCAGCGACTACATTCTGGGCGCGGTGGGGGTGCTCCAGTTCGAGGTGACCATGGCCCGGCTGAAAGCGGAATACGGGGTGGATGCGGTGTACGAGCCGGTAAGCTACGCCACGGCCCGCTGGATCGACTGCGAGGACCGCAAGAAGTTCGATGAGTTCAAGAGCAAGAACCAGGCCCATCTCGCCCTGGACGCCGAGGGGCATCTGGCCTATCTGGCGGAAAGCGAATGGCGGCTGGGCAGGGTGCAGGAATTGTTCCCGGAGATCGTCTTTCGCAAGACCCGCGAGCACAGCTGAACGGAGGGCGCAAGAAAGCCCCGATGAGGCTTCGCCGCTGGGGCAATGTGGGGGAACTGCAGTGGGGTGAAAAGCGGCCATCGGGGCGTGCTTGTATTGTCGGTGAAAACGGCAGGGAAAAGCAAGCGAAAAAACAGTTTTTTCTGTCGGCGGGAAGGGGTGGTGTTGACCCGGCAGGGCAAAGATTGGTATCTTTAGAACCGCAGCCGGGTTTGTCTCTTGCGAGAGCCTGAGCTGCAGGGAGTTTTATAGAGGATGAAAGAGGCTGAAGTTGAAATTGTTCGGGAGCCGGGCGCGGTCAGCCGGATCTTCGAGTTGATGCTGGAGCGGCGCAAAGCCTTGAGCATCGTCCAGCACGGGCATCGCAGCGACGCCTGGGTTGTCAAGGCCTCGACCTCGCGGCTGATTCTGGCCAAGCGGGATAAAGCCTCGAAATTCACCGCCGATGCGGTGGATTTTCAGTTCCGCTGCGTGCTTGGCCGCAATATCGTGGGCAAAAGCCGGATTCTTCGGTTGAAGGATGAGTACCTTGAGCTCGCACTCCCCGCCGAGCTTACAATCATTCAGCGTCGGCATGCCTATCGGGTGGTGCCAACCGCCGAGAGTTTCGCCATCTTCCAGACCGCCACGAAATGGATTCTCTCCGGCCGGATCGAAGACCTGAGCGCAACCGGGATTCTGGTCCGGCTGCCGCAGGCAACCCCGGTTGTCGTGCCCAGCGAGATCCAGGCGATCTCTCTCCGGCTCAACCATGCGGTGCCTGCAGGCGAATTCACGCCTCCGGGAACAATGGAGAGTTTTCTGGTCAGGCTCAAGGCCGCAACCATTGCCAGAAAGGCCGACAACGGGACAACGAAATTCGCGACCTATGGCATCCATTTCACGCCGACAATTGCCGTGGAGCGGCAATTGTCCCAGGTCATCCTCCGCTTTGAACGGGCCGCCCGAATGAAAGGACTCAACGCATAACCCGGGTTATTACGCCTGATGCCCGGACTTGCGCAGGTAGTATTCGTAATCCCCCCCGTAGGACCGCATCTCCCCGTGATCCACCTCCATGATCCGGTTCACCAGCGAGCGGAGAAAATGGCGGTCATGGCTGACCAGCACCACGGTGCCGGTGAATTTTTGCAGCGCTCCCAGCAATATCTCCCGTGACTGGATGTCCAGGTGGTTGGTGGGCTCGTCCAGGATCAGGAAATTGAGCGGCCGGGCCAGCATGGTGGCCAGCACCACCCGGCTTTTTTCCCCGCCGGAAAGCAGCTTGATCTGCTTATCCACCGTATCGCCCTGGAAGAGAAAGGCGGCGCAGAGGTTGCGCACCGCGCCGATGTTGGCCTGGGGCAGGGCATCCTGCACGGTGTCAAAAACCGTTCGTTCCGGGGCCAAAACGTCCATGGCGTGCTGGCTGAAATAGCCCAGGCTGACGTTGGCCCCAATGGTGGCGCAGCCCGAGGTGGGTTCGGTCTGACCGGCCAGAACCTTGAGAAAGGTGGATTTGCCCGCGCCGTTGACTCCGACCACCGCCACCTTTTCCCCCCGCTGGATCACCCCGGAAAGGCCGCTGAACACCGGCCTTTCCCCGCCCTCGTCCAAGGGCCAGGACTTGGCCAAATCCGTCATGCGCACCACATCGTCGCCGCTGCGGGGCGGCTCGCTGAATTCGAAATGGATCACCCGCTGTTCGACGGGCAGCTCGATGCGTTCGATCTTGTCCAGTTTCTTGATCCGGGACTGCACCTGGGAGGCGTGGGAGGCGCGGGCCGCGAAGCGGGCGATGAAGTCCTCCTCCTTGGCCATCATCTCCTGCTGGCGGCGGAAGCTGGCGGCCAGCTGTTCCCGCCGGATCTCCCGCTCGCGCAGGTAGAAATCGTAATTGCCGCTGTAGGTGGTGATGGTCCCGTTGGCCACCTCGATGATCCGCGAAACCAGACGGTTCATGAAATCGCGGTCATGGCAGGTCATGAGCACCGCGCCCTTGAACTCCTTGGCCAGCCATTCCTCCAGCCAGACGATGGACTCCACGTCCAGATGGTTGGTGGGCTCGTCGAGCAGCAGGACATCGGGGTTCATGGTCAGGATGCGGGCCAGGGCGATGCGCATCTTCCAGCCGCCGCTGAACGATTCCACCGGCCGGTTGAAATCCCCCGGCCCGATGCCAAGCCCGGTGAGCACCGCCTGGGCCCGGGATTCCAGGTCGTAGCCGCCGCGATGCTCGAACTCCTCCATGGCGTCGCCGTATCGCTCCAGCAACGCGGTCATGGCGTCGTCTTCCATGGGCTGGGCCATGGCCGCTTCCATTTTCTTAAGCTCCTCGCCCAACCGCACCACCTCGCCCACTGCGGCCATGGTCTCCTCCAGGGCCGAGCGGCCGGACATCTCGCCCACTTCCTGGGAAAAATAGCCGGTCACCGTTTTCTTGGCGCAGGAGATCTCGCCTTTGTCCGCCTCTTCTTCGCCGGTGATCAACCGGAAGATGCTCGACTTGCCTGCGCCGTTGGGCCCGACCAGGCCGGTGCGCACGCCGGGAAGGATCTGCAGGCTGGCGTTGGCAAAAAGAATCTGCGAGCCATGCTGTTTGCTGATGTTGGTGAGGTGTATCATGCTGGGGGGTATCTCCACGAAAAAACGGCATTTATAGCATGATGGACAAGGCGGTGCAACTCTATTCTCTTGCACCTCCGGCGTGTCGCTTGTATGACAGATGGAGCAATGCTATAATCGTAAGCGGTCACAGGGCGCCGCATCTTCTTTGTCATCGGCCCGCTCATGTGCAATAGCACACTTCGCAGGTCTCTTCCGCGAATCTGCGGCACCCTGTAACCGCTTACAGGGCTGTTTGGCTCCTGGGTTTTGCCTCCCCTCCCTTGACGGGAGGGGATTGAGGGGTGGGTGAAGTTGCAGATAGAGTCAGATGCGGTAATGCCGCTGACGCTGTTTCCCCCACCCCTACCCCCCTCCCGCAAGGGGAGGGGGAACTTTATGAATGTCTGCCGGGCAGGACGCACGGCGATGAGTTACCCGCAAGGAGAAGTTGCATGGCCAGGCTGACCGAACAGGAACAGCAGGAAATCGTCCGCTACATCGAGGCGGGCAAGCCCTTGCCGGACAAAGTACCGTTTTCTCCTCTTCGAGGACAAGCGGGAGGTGGAGCTGGTCTGGAACGGCAAGACCGGCGAGGTCTGCAACGTGGTGCTGCCGTTTCAGGTGATCGAGCAGGTGGACGAGCCGCGGGCCGAGAAACCCGCCTCCCTGCAACTTGGGCTGTTCGACCTGGACAACCGGGGCCGCCAGCTCAAGGGCTGGACCAACAAGCTGATCTGGGGCGACAACAAGCTCATCCTCTCCAGCCTGAAAAACGGCCCCCTGCGGGAGGAAATCGAGGCCCAGGGAGGCCTCAAGCTGATCTACATCGACCCGCCCTTTGACGTGGGCGCGGATTTCTCCATGGACATCGAGATCGGCGGCGACACCTTCACCAAGCGGGCCAATGTGCTGGAAGAACTCGCCTATCGCGACACCTGGGGCAGGGGGGCTGATTCCTTCATCTCCATGATCTACGAACGGCTGGTGCTGATGCGGGATCTGCTGGCCGGGGATGGCAGTATTTATGTGCATTGCGATTGGCGGGTGAATTCATTCATCAGACTGGCACTTGAAGAAGTTTTTGGCAGAGAGCAATTTCAAAACGAAATTGTATGGATAAGGACGAACGCCCATAACATGCAAACACAGGGCTACGCTCGTTCTCAGGAAACTATCTTTTTCGCTTCAAAATCGAAAACCTTTATTTTTAATGAGCAGCGAACAGAATATGGTGATGCGCAACTCAGCCGATATAAAAAGGATGAAACTGGAAGGTTATACACTGGGCGAGACATGACGTTCTCATCAGCTAATCCAGGTCGTCAGTTTGAATGGCGAGGGGCAAAACCTCCATCGAATCGTTCTTGGGGCTATCCCTTGGAGAAGCTTGAAGAGCTTTGGGCGCAAGGTCGTATTTTGACGAAACAGGATGGAACACCTCGACTCGATGGTTTGAAAGTTTATTTGGATGAAGCCAAAGGTAAATCTCTGACCACTCTTTGGGATGATGTTGGTCGTATTGGAAACACATCATCTGAACGTCTCGGCTATCCCACCCAAAAACCCGAAGCCTTGCTTGAGCGGATCATCAAGGCCTCCTCCAACGAAGGCGACCTGATCGCCGATTTTTTCTGCGGCTCCGGCACTACTGCTGCCGTAGCCGAGCGGTTGGGCCGCAAGTGGATCGCCACCGACCTGGGCAAATTCGGTATCCACACCACCCGCAAACGGTTGATCGGGATCCAGCGCCGGCTCAAGAAAGACAACCACCCCTACCGCGCCTTCGAAATCCTCAACCTGGGCAAATACGAGCGCCAGCACTATATCGGCGTCAACCCCAACCTCCGCGATATCGAAAGGCAGCAGCAACTGGAGGAAAAAGAGGCGGCCTTTCTCGACCTTATCCTCCGCGCCTACCGGGCCGAGCCCACCACCGGCTTTGCCACCTTCCACGGCAAGAAGGCGGGGCGGCTGGTGGCGGTGGGGCCGGTCAACCTGCCCATCACCCGGTTGTTCGTGGAAGAGATCATCCTGGAATGCCGCAAGCAGCACATCACCAAGGTGGACATCCTGGGCTTCGAGTTCGAGATGGGCTTGTTCCCCAACGTGCTGGACGAGGCAAAAGCCAAGGGCATCGACATCGCGCCCAAGTACATCCCCGCCGATGTCTTCGACAAGCGGGCGGTGGACAAGAACCAGGTGGTGTTCCACGATGTCTCGTTCATCGAGGTCAAGCCGATCATCAAAAAGAAGACGGTGGCCGTGGAGCTGACCGATTTTTCGGTGTTCTATTCCCAGGATTCCATTGCCGCCGCCGAGGCGAGTTTGAAGGACAAGCAGAGTAAAATCGTGGTGGAAAAGGGCCAGATCGTGAAAGTCAGCAAGGACAAGGACGGCATCCTCAGCCGCGAACCGCTGACCAAGGTCTGGACCGACTGGATCGACTACTGGTCGGTGGATTTTGATTTCGAGAACAAGCGGGAGATCATCCGGGTGCCGGTGGAGAAAATCCCCCCCGGCCCCCCTTTTTCAAAGGGGGGAGGTACGGATGCGGGCGCCGGTTATCCCTTGTCAGCGGTGGGAGATACGGATGGCGGCGCTGGTCATCCCCTGTCAAAGGTGGCGGATGCGGATGCTGGTCATCCCCACTTTGAAAAAGGGGGGAGCGAGGGGGGATTTGAAGAGGTCTGGACCGGCGACTACGTCTTTGAAAACGAGTGGCAGTCCTTCCGCACCAAGAAGGATCGGTCGCTTGAGCTGATCAGCGTCGCCCAGGAGGTGCTGCCGGGCCGCCGCAAGATCGCGGTCAAGGTGGTGGATATTTTTGGCAACGATACGATGACGATTATCGAAGTTACCGTGGGGGGGAAAGAACAATGATAAGAAAAATTTCTGCCATCAATTTCAAATCCTGGAAGCATACAGGAGACATCAAGCTGGCTCCTATCACCGGTCTTTTTGGCAGCAACAGTTCCGGCAAGACGAGCCTCTTGCAGTTGCTTCTGATGCTCAAGCAGACCACCGAGTCGGCTGATCGTGGGCAAGTGCTTAATCTTGGTGACCAGGCTAGCCTTGTGGAACTTGGAACCTTTCGAGATCTGCGCTTCAACCATGAAGAGGCATCTTGTCTGAAATTGGGTATTGAATGGGATCAGCCTGAGGAACTTGTCATTAAAGACCCGGAACGAAAAGGCAGCGTTCTTTTTTCCGGATTGTCCCTGGGTTTTCACACAGAGATTGATGGAAATGGTTCCGGCCGGATGGCTGTCAAGGAAATGAGTTATGAATTTGCCGGGCAAGTGTTCGGTATGCGGCGCAAAGCCAATGACAAATTTTCACTCTTCCCGGAGAAAAAAATATCGAAAAGCCCTTTCCGGTTTATTCGCACAGCGGGGCGATCATGGGATCTTCCTGTGCCAGCAAAGTGCTACGGATTCCCAGACCAAACCAAGGCATACTTCCAGAACGCCGCTTTCCTGGCCGATTTTGAATTAGCCTTCGAAAAACTTTTTTCCCGGATATTCTATCTGGGACCTCTAAGGGAGAATCCCCGGCGTCAATATACTTGGGCTGGAGCCCATCCCGCCGACATGGGACGCAAAGGGGAGCGAGTGGTGGACGCATTGCTTGCCTCGCGTGAACGTAGAGAAAAAATTTCACGCGGCAGGGGGAACAAAAGTCTGACAGTGGAAGAGTACGTTGCGCATTGGCTTAAGGAACTCAAGCTGATTCACAGCTTTTCCGTTGAACCGATCAGGGAGGGAGGAAACCTCTATCAAGTATGGGTTCAGAAAAGCCCCGCGAGTTCCAAGGTATTGATCACCGATGTCGGTTTCGGCGTCTCCCAGATTCTGCCGGTACTGACCCTTTGCTATTACGTCCCGGAAGGCTCCACGGTGCTCATGGAGCAGCCGGAAATCCACCTTCATCCCTCGGTGCAGGCGGGCTTGGCCGATGTTTTTATTGATGCCGTTAAAACGCGAAAGATACAGTTGATTCTCGAAAGCCACAGTGAACACCTGCTTAAGCGGTTGCAGAGGCGTATTGCCGAGGAACAACTTTCGCACACTGATGCCGCGCTGTATTTTTGTGAAATCAAAGGGGGCGGCTCCTCGCTACAAGCCCTCCATCTTGATTTGTTTGGCAACATCACCAATTGGCCGTCAGGTTTTTTCGGTGATGAATTTGAAGAAATGGCTGCCATGAGCAAAGCGATCGTGGCCCGCAAAAAGCAGGGTGAGTGAAGTGCCGACGGCTGTGGTAATTGATACCAATGTGCTGGCGACTGCCAACGGCAAGTCGGATCACGCCGGCCCTGATTGCTTGCTGTCCTGCCTCAATGCCTTGGAGGAAGCCAAGAAGCGTCATGTGGTGACGGTTGATAACGGGATGCTGATTCTTGATGAGTACCGGCGGCATGCCAGCCTTGGCGGCCAGCCCTGCGTTGGTGATGCGTTCCTCAAATGGCTCTGGCAGAACCAAGGGAACTCCCGGCATTGTGAACAGGTGACGATTACCCCCACAAAAAGTGATCAGAGGAATTTTCAGGAGTTTCCTGACGATCCGGCACTATCAAAATTTGATCCGTCGGATCGCAAATTTGTTGCCGTAGCCTTGGCCAGTCACAATCGTCCGCCCATTCTCAACGCCACCGACTCTGATTGGTGGGATTTCCGTCAAGCGTTCGCAGACAATGGTCTAGACATTATTTTTTTGTGCCCCGACCTATTTCGCTGAACAGTATGAGGGCGCGCGTTACCCCTATCCTGAAAGGTCTTTTAGATGCTGCCCGCCAGAGGAACAGTAACAAATAGATAATTATGGAAAATCAAGCAATTGCCATTTAGACGCTAATCCGGCCATCATAAGGCTGGCTCATCAATGGAGCATTCCCCATGGCCCTGCATCCTGATTTTCCCGACTCCCCCCACGCCATCCTCGATCCAGCCATCCGTTGGTTCCCGGCGGACGAGGCACTGCGGGCATCAAGTTTTGAAAAACTCCTGCCGCCTCTGGTTCCGGAACTGCGCCGTCAGGTAAAGGCATGGCGGGACAGCGGCTATGCCAAGGCCACGGAAACCAGCCGCAGCCTGCTTGTTTGGTGGTTCAAGACCCCGCACCTGCTGCCCACCTCTTATCTCCCCTCGCCCTCTGGGAGAGGGGCCGGGGGTGAGGGCATGGTCGAATTCCAATACTATTTCGCCCAGCGGGAGGCGCTGGAAACCATCATCTATCTGTATGACGTGGCGGGGGTCAAGGACAAGTACGACTTGATGCGTTTTGACCAGACCGGCGCGGTATCCACCGGCATGTTCGACGAGACCTGGCGGCGTTTCGTGGTCAAGATGGCCACCGGCGCGGGCAAGACCAAGGTGATGAGCCTGGTGCTGGCCTGGAGTTTTTTCCACAAGCTCTATGAGCCGGAATCCGCCCTTGCCCGCAACTTTCTGGTGATCACGCCCAACATCATCGTGCTGGACCGCATCTACAAGGATTTTCAGGAGCTGAGAATTTTTTTCGCAGACCCGGTGCTGCCGGATAACGGCGTGGATGGGCGGAACTGGCGGGATGATTTCCAGCTTACCCTGCATGTGCAGGACGAGGTGCGCATCACCCGTCCGGTGGGCAATATCTTCCTGACCAATATCCATCGTGTTTACGCGGGCGAAGACATCCCGGCCTCGCCCGATGACGACAACACCATGGATTATTTCCTGGGCAAGCGGCCCAGCGGGGCAACCACCGACTCCAAGGTGGATCTGGGCATGATCGTGCGGGACATCGACGAGCTGATGGTCTTGAACGACGAGGCCCACCATATCCACGACAAAAAGCTGGCCTGGTTCAAGTCCATCGAGGACATCCACCACCGCCTGCTGCAAAAGGGCGCTGCCCTGAGCCTGCAGGTGGATGTGACCGCCACGCCCAAGCACAATAATGGCGCGATCTTTGTGCAAACCATAGCCGATTACCCTTTGGTGGAAGCGATCTCCCAAAACGTGGTCAAGCATCCGGTGGTTCCCGATCCGGCCAGTCGTGCAAAACTGTTTCCTCGTCAGAGCGCCAAGTACACCGAAAAGCATGCCGACTACATCAACCTGGGCGTGGTGGAGTGGCGCAAGGCGTATGCCGAGCATGAAAAGCTGGGCAAGAAGGCCATCCTGTTCGTGATGACCGATGACACCAGGAATTGCGACGACGTGGCCGAATACCTGAAAGGGAACTATCCTGAATTATCCGCAAAAGACGCGGTGCTGGTGATCCACACCAAGGACAACGGCGAGATTTCCGAGGCCGCCTCCGGGAAAAAGAAGGAGGAACTGGAACTTTTGCGCCAACAGGCAAACGGGATCGATAGCCTGGAGAGCCCCTACAAGGCCATCGTCTCGGTGCTGATGCTGAAAGAGGGCTGGGACGTGAAGAACGTCACCACCATTGTCGGCCTGCGCGCCTATGCGGCCAAGAGCAATATCCTGCCCGAACAGACCCTGGGGCGCGGCCTGCGCAAGATGTACCCCGGTGGCATCGAGGAGTACGTCAGCGTGGTCGGCACCGACGCCTTTATGGATTTTGTCGAGTCCATCCAGGCCGAGGGCGTGGTGCTGGAGCGCAAGCCCATGGGCGAGGGCACCGGAGCCAAGACGCCGCTGGTGGTGGAGATAGATACGGACAACGAGAAGAAGGACATCGAGGCCCTGGACATAGAGATTCCGGTGCTGACCCCGCGCGTGTACCGGGAGTACAAGAATCTGACCGACCTGGACGTGCGCCTGGCGGCTGACGCCAAGGTGGCCTATCAGCAGTTCAGCGAAGAGGAGCAGCGGGAGATTGTCTTCAAGGACATTACCACCGGCGAGGTGACGCACACCACCATCCTCGACACGGCGGGTATTGCCGATTACCGCAGTGTGATCGGCTATTTTGCCCGATCCCTCATGAAAGACTTGCGGCTGGTGAGCGGCTACGATGTGCTGTACGGCAAGCTCAAGGTCTTTGTGCGGGATGAGTTGTTCGATCGGCAGGTGGCGCTTGATGACCCCAACACCCTGCGTAACCTGTCGGAGCCGGCCGCCACTAAATTGTTGTTTGAAAGCTTCAAGAAGGCCATCAATGCGCTCACCGTGCAGGACAAGGGCTGCGCCGAAATACGGGACACGATCAAGCTGCGGCAAACCCGTCCTTTTGTGGCGAAGGATCAGGGCTACCTTGTCCCGAAGAAAAGCATCTTCAACAAGATTATCGGCGACAGCCATTTCGAGCTGCTTTTCGCCGGGTTTCTCGAAGGCTGCGATGATGTGACGTCCTACGCCAAAAATTATCTGGCCGTCCATTTCAAGCTGGATTACGTGAATGCGGACGGGGACATCTCCAATTACTACCCGGATTTTTTGGTGAAGCTGTCTGCCAGGGAGATTTTCATTGTCGAAACCAAGGGGCAGGAAGACCTGGATGTGCCGCTGAAAATGGCCAGACTCCGCCAGTGGTGCGAGGACATCAATCAGGCGCAAGAGCAGATGAAGTACGGCTTTGTGTACGTGGATCAGGAAAGTTTTGAGAAGTACAGGCCCAACTCATTTCGGAAGCTGGTTGATGGATTTCGGGAATATCAAGGGAAGGGCTGAAAATTTTGAGTCCCAAGGACGGGGCTTTGCAACTCTCGGCGGATGTTGTAATAAGATGCGCGAAAGAATCAGGGCGCGGTGCGCCTCAGAGCAACCAGAGAAGAACGGAATTCCCATGCAGCGAAGCAGATCCCGGATGATCGGTGAAATTTTTTTCTTTGTCCTCCTTGTTTCCGGCTGTGCCCGCCATGCGCCCGTGGCCGATCTCCCCGCAGGCCGCACAGCGCTGCGGGAGACAGGAATCTTGGCTCCAGATGCCGCTGCAAAGCAGAGCAAAATTTCCGTTGCCCCCGAGAGTGAGCCGTCCCCGGATCAGGCCTCGTCTCCGGAGGATTTCACCGCCGCCCTCGCCGCCGGGCAGGGGCGCACCACGGCGGAGTGCTTTCAGTTGCGGCCCGGGGCTGTGCGTCTCAAGGGAGCAAAAAAAGGAAGGGGGCGGCGCTGCGAACCGCAGAGCCTTCCCTTTGCCCGTTGCCGGAGCGGCATTGACAGCTGCCGCCTTGGTCATGAAAACGGCCCCCTGTCCTGGTTTTCCTGTGAAAAACAGCGCGGCAACACCTCGCTTGTGCCACGGCCCGGCAGTATCCTCATCCTTGCCGCCAACGGTCGCAGAAAGATGCCCACCGGGCATGTCGCCTATGTTGAGGATGTCGTCGCCCAAAGCGCCACGTCCTACCTGCTGACTTTTACGCACACCAACTATGATCGGAGATGCAGCCTGGAGTCAAACATCGAGGCAACCTACGACAGCGTTGCCCGGACGCTCGATATCCAGAGCGGCGCCTGGCAAGCCTGGGGAAAAGGGCTTCCGGTGGCAGGGTTTATCCTCGACTGACAGTCCGGCTGGGCGGGATTGTCGTATTCTATTCATCTATAACAAGAGAGAGGGGCATATGGGAGTGGTCGAAGCGGTCTGCGTCAGTGAAAAAAAAGGCATGGTCAAAAAAGAAGTGTCTGAAATTATCCTGAAGGAAAATTGGGGGATCACCGGAGATGCCCATGCCGGGGACTGGCACCGGCAGGTCTCCCTGCTTGCCGCCGAGAGCATCGAGGAAGTGAAAAAGAAGATGCCTGGCCTCAGGCACGGGGTGTTTGCCGAGAATATCGTCTGCCGGGGGTTGAGGCTGACAGCGCTCTCCATTGGGGACCGGCTGATCATTGACGGTCAGGTGGTGCTCGAAGTCACGCAGATCGGCAAGGAATGTCACAACGCCGGTTGCGCCATCAAGAAGGCCACCGGCGATTGCATCATGCCCAAGGAAGGCATTTTCACCAAAGTCATCCACGGCGGTGTCGTCAAGGCGGGCCTTGCCATCGCCATGGAACCTGTTGCCGTTGCGTCATAAGAAAGTTGCCCGGCAAGCTCCGGCCCTTGGAGGCTGCGATCATTGTAGGCTCAGGGCCTGCAGGAAACATTGCAGGCCCCGGCCAAGGTTTCCTTGGCATAGGGGAAGTATTTTTTTGGGAAGCGCAGCGCCACGTTGACCAGCCCGGCGCAGTACTCGGTGTCGCCGCCGGCCAGATCGTTCCAGACAATGACCATGGCGATGCAGCGGGCCAACCCGATGAGGATGAGGCCTTGAAAAATTGGGCTGTTGTCCGCATATCTCTCCCGGTTCTCCTGGTTGCCTTCAGTCAGGGGTGTCTTGTTCTGGAAAATTTCTGCCTTGTGATCGGTTGCATCCGCATAGGCGGATGAAAACAAGCCTGGTATCGCCAACGCCATGAAATATGGCGTCCCGTTTCCCGCATATACTTTTAGCCGTTTCCGGAATACAATGTCCTGGCGAAGTTGTTCAGGATGAACCCCCTCTTATTGAGCCACGATGAACCGCATTGTCACGCCCGATCCGCACTCCGCCTTTCACCGCCTGACCCCGGACATGGTCCTCGGTCTGGTGGAAAAGGCGCTGGATATTCGTTGCACCAATCTTTGCCGTCCCCTGGCCAGCTATATCAACCGGGTCTACGAGCTGGAAGGCGAGGACGGCGCCGGCCTGGTGGTGAAGTTCTACCGGCCGGGCCGCTGGAGTTATGGTGCGCTTCAGGACGAGCATGAGTTTCTGCTTGAGCTTGCCGGCCGGGAGATCCCGGTCGTCGCGCCTCTTGCCCTGCAGGGGAACAGCAGTCTGGGCGTGCACGAGGGGATGTATTTTGCCGTGTTTCCCAAATGCGGCGGCCGCAGCTCGGATGAATACACCGATGAGCAGTGGCTGGAAATCGGCCGTCTGCTTGGCCGCACCCATGCCGTGGGCGCCGGCCGGATTCCGGAGGGGCGGATCACCATGACCCCGGACAAGTCAACCCGGCAACAGGCGGACTATCTCCTGGCCGGCAAGTTCCTGCCCGCGGATCTTGCCCCGCAATTCGCTGAGCTGGCGAAAACCCTGATCGCCGAGATCAGCCCGCTGTTTGCGAACACCGGGATGATCCGGATCCATGGCGACTGCCATTTTTCCAATCTCATCTACCGACCCGGCGAATCCTTTTATCTCATCGATTTCGACGACATGGCCCTGGGTCCGCCGGTGCAGGATTTCTGGATGCTCCTGCCGGGCTACCGGGAAGAGGCCTTTGCCGAGATCGACCTCTTTCTTGAAGGCTATGAGACCTTCCGGGATTTCGACCGGCGGAGTCTGCGTCTGATCGAACCGCTCCGGGCCATGCGCTATATCCATTACACGGCCTGGTGCGCGTATCAGGTGGCAGAGGAGGGGCTAAGCCGGGTGATGCCCGATTTCGGCACCCGCGAATACTGGCAGCGGGAGCTGCGCGATCTTGATGAGCAGCTACAGAGGATCAGAACAGCACCTGAGCCCCACGGGAACTGGCGTTGAGGCTTGGGCGGGTTCGGCGAGATACTCAGTAATCGAGGGCAACCAACGCCATAGGAAGACTACGGCTATCCCCATGGAGCCAACCATGAAAACGGATCTTTTCTCCATAGACCTGATCAAGGAGCTGCAAAAACCGGAATACGGGGCGGTGCGGGAGGAATTCAGCGAGCTGTCCTTTCCCCGCAACGTTTTGATCTTTCAGCCCGACGGCTGTGCCGACCTAGTGTTCGTAGTCAAACAGGGAAAGGTGCGGGTCTATCTCGCCTTTGAGGATAAGGAATTCTCCCTGGCCATCCTGAAAAAAGGCGATATCTACAGTACCCACACCAGGGCCTTTGTCGCCACGCTTGACGATACCGTGCTCTTGGCCATGCCCACCGCCAGATTCCATCGTTTCATGATCTCGTATCCGGTTTTTTCCCGGACCGTGATGGGTGTTTTTGGCGAGATCCTCAAGCAATCCTTTTCCATTATCGACAGTCTGGTTTTCAAGGACGTTACCCAGCGGCTGGTCGAGTTTTTGCTGTATGAGGCGAGAAGCCATGGCCGTCCGGAGGGAGGCGGCATCTGGCTGGAGGTCGATTTGACCATGGAGCAGCTCGCCGCCGTGGTCGGGGCTTCCAGGCAGACCGTATCGACCATTATCAACGAGATGGTCAAGGCCGGGGTGATCGTCAAACGGGGAAGGGGGGAGTTCTTCCTGCCAAAACTGGAACTGTTGCAAGATTTCCACCAAGGGTGAGAGCGCTTTCCGTGCCCCCAGCCCAGGGCAAAAAAATCCCGGCAGCTTGCCCGCTGCCGGGATTTTTTTTGGTGTGCGTGTAACTCAAACAGAGGGGGCCGGCTACCCCTTCTTGATATAAAAACAGAAAACCCCGGCTTCTTCCTTGTCGCCCAAAAACTCATGGCCGGAGCGCGCACACCAGTTGGGCAGGTCATTTTTGGAGCCGGGATCGGTGCCCAGAACCTCCAGGATCTGGCCGGAAGCGATGGATTCAACGGCCTTTTTGGTTTTCAGCAGCGGCATCGGGCAGCTCATCCCTTTGACATCAATGGTCCGGTCCGGTTTAACGATTGCGAGATCCATACATTCCTCCTCTGGTGGTTGTATACAGCTTCCCTGTCGGCAATCATGCCGACAGGGAAGCTTGCATCGTCAATCATGCCGCCGCGCGGCAACATGATGCACTATTTGTTCAGATCATGCGCTACCCCATGGCATTGGCCGCAGCGCGGGAAACTCTGGTGCATGGCGGCGGGGTGCGGCGTGGCGCCATGGCAGTCCTGACACTTCGGAATCATCTTGTGTTTGTCCTTGTGACAGTAAACGCATTCCAGCTTGCTGTGCTTGGCCTTGCTCTTTTTAAGCTTGTCGTAGGCCGCTGCATGGCACCCGGCGCAATTGCTGGAAGGAGTCTCCTTCGGGTAGGTGACCTCCTTGGGCATGTGGGCTTTGTGACAGGTCAGGCAATCCTTCTGCACCTGTCCGGCGGTATGGGGCGAATGACAGTCGGTACAGTTGGGAATAAGGCCGTGCCGTTCGCGGTGGCAGGTGGAGCAGGCAACAGCGGTATGCTTGCTGACATTCTGCTGGAGCTGGGCCATCTGTTTGGTGTGGCAGGTCAGGCAGGGGTCCGTGATTCCGTCGGGAATCGTCACCACCAGCGGAGTGTGCGGGTTGTTGTGGCAGCCGAGGCACCCCTGCAATTTGAAATGGGGGGTGTCGGTATGGCAGTTGCTGCAACTCGGAATGATATCCTTGCCCTGGACCTTGGGCGGATGGCCGACATGGCAGTCCACACAGCTCACTTGCGTCTTGTGGGCGCCGCCGTTGCTGTCAATATCCTGGGGCTCCTTTTCATGGCATTTCACGCAATCACTGGGCAGGAGTTCAGCCGCTTTCGGAGCGGCCTTGGGGCCGGCCTGCGCCCATGCCGCAGTGGTGAGGAGCAGAACGCCGGTAATTATTCCCATCAATCCTTTTCTACCGCTTTTTCTTCGCATCATTCCTGCTTGTTCCTTTTGTGGAGATTTTCATAAGTTGTTTGCCTGGACCTGGGTTCAATAGCGAACCTCTTTTAGGGCTTGAGCAATTCCCATGCCATTGCAAACAAATCGGGGATGGTTCTTGAAAAAGTACGTCATTGCTGGCGTTAAGAGCAAAAAAATTCCCTTCCCTTCTGCCGGTGCAACCCCATCCCATCAACAAATGACCGACCCCGCCAGAAACTGTTGACCGGACAGAGATGGAAGGCAGCCAACAGGCAAGGAGCCAGGGCATGGGCATACCCCCGCAAAAAACAGAGACAATGTCGGGAAGCTGACAGAATGTTTTTCCGGGGCAACGTATGATCATGCTGTGAGGTGCATGGCCTTCCAGGAATAACCGTTGACTACAGAGGAGAACGCATCATGGCAAAGGAAAAGCGAACGATTGAGGAGAAATCCATCTGGCCCGACGCCAGGCAAATGCTCGCCAAGGCCGAGCGCGACGGGGTGGAGACGGCCTGGGACCGGCTGGAACAGCAGACCCCGCATTGCAAATTCTGCGAGCTGGGCACCACCTGCCGCAACTGCGTCATGGGGCCGTGCCGGATCAGCGACAAGATGAAACGCGGTGTCTGCGGCGCTGACGGGGATGTGGTCGTGGCCAGAAATTTCGGCCGGTTCATCGCCGGGGGTTCGGCCGGCCACTCCGATCACGGCCGGGATCTGGTCGAGGTGCTGGAGGCCATTGTCGAGGGCGCCACCAAGGATTACCAAATCCGGGACGAGGCAAAGCTGATCCGCATCGCCGGGGAGATCGGGATCAAAACCGAGGGCAGGAAGATTCTCGAGATCGCCCGCGATGTTTTGGATATCTTTTACGGCGACTTCGGCAGCCGCAAGAAAGAGGTCTCGCTGCTGTGCCGGGTGCCTGCCAAGCGCCGCGCGATCTGGCGGAAACTCGGCATGACCCCGCGCGGCGTTGACCGGGAGATCGTCGAGATGATGCATCGCACCCACATGGGCTGCGACAACGATGCGCCCAACACCCTGATCCACGCGGCGCGCACCGCCCTGGCCGACGGCTGGGCCGGCTCGATGATCGGCACCGAACTTTCCGACGTGATCTTCGGCACCCCCACCCCCAGGAAGGCCAAGGTGAACCTGGCGGTAATCCGCAAGGATCAGGTGAACGTTCTGGTCCATGGCCACAATCCGGTGGTGAGCGAGATGATCGTTGCCGCGGCCCAGGACCCGGCCCTGCTGGCCAGGGCCAAGGCGCTGGGCGCCACCGGCATCAATGTCGCCGGGCTCTGCTGCACCGGCAACGAGATCCTGGCCCGCCAGGGCATCCCCATGGCCGGCAACCACCTGATGACCGAACTGGCGGTGGTCACCGGCGCGGTGGAGGCCATCGTTGTCGATTACCAGTGCATCATGCCGAGCCTGATTCCGGCGGCCGGCTGCTACCACACCAAGTTCATCACCACCGCCAACAAGGCCAAGTTCACCGGGGCCATCCATTTCAATGTCCGGCCGGAGACCGCCCTGGCCCAGGCCAAGGAGATCGTCGGCCTTGCCGTGGAAGGGTTTGCCAAGCGCGATCCCAACCGGGTGGAGATTCCGGGCACGCCGGTGGAGATCATGACCGGTTTCAGCAACGAAGCGATCCTTACCGCCCTGGGCGGCAGCCTCACCCCGCTGCTCGATGCGGTAAAGGCAGGGAAGGTGCGCGGCTTTGTCGCCATTGTCGGCTGCAACAATCCGAAATTCCAGCAGGATTCCTGCAACGTCGGGTTGGCTAAGGCCCTGATCAAAAAGGACATCATGGTTTTGGTCACCGGCTGTGTAACCACCGCCGCCGGCAAGGCAGGCCTGTTGATGCCCGAGGCGATTTCCATGGCCGGGCCGGGGCTCAAGGCGGTCTGCGGCGCTTTGGGTATTCCGCCGGTCCTCCACATGGGCAGCTGTGTGGACAACTCGCGGGTTATCCAGCTCTGCGCCCTGATTGCCAACGAATTGGGGGTAGACATCTCCGACCTGCCGGTGTGCGCCTCCTCGCCCGAGTGGTATTCGGAAAAGGCGGCGGCCATCGGCCTCTATGCGGTGGCCTGCGGCATCTATACCCATCTGGGGCTGCCGCCCAATATCCTTGGCTCCAAGGTGGTCACCGATCTGGCTTTAAACGGACTGGAAGGTCTGGTGGGTGCCAGCTTCGTGGTCGAGCCCGACCCGCTTAAGGCGGCAGAACTGCTCGATCAGCGGATCATCAGCAAGCGCAAGGCGCTGGGGCTGCCCTGAGAGGCGAAGGTGTTTTTGTGCTGGGCACAGACTGCAGCCCGGGCCGGTTGTCGCCGCTCCGGGCCGGTCAGTTTGCCGTGCGTCGGGAGGGGTGTTTTTTGTGCTTTCGGACGTTTTTGTGGGCGGGCTTTGCCTTGATTTCCTCCAGGGTCTGCCGGAAATTAGCCAGCAGCGGCCCGCCAAGCTCCACGGCCCGTTGCGCCGAAGCCAGGGCCTCTTTCCGCTTGCCCTGTTCGTTCAGGACCTGGGCCAGGTTGTTGAAGGGGATGCCGTTTTTGGGCTGAAGCAGGGTTGCCCGGCGAAAGGCCTCGGCACTGGCGGCAAGATCGTGCAGCTGGTAACGGCTGTTGCCAATACCCATCCAGGCACCAAAACTCTCCGGCCATCGTTTCAGGGCCGCACCATATCCGGCTGCGGCGCCCTTCCACTGCCCGGTTCTTTCCAGGCCGGCAACGGCGGCAAGCCAAGGTTCTTCTTCCGCCGTGGCAGGCAGGCGGTCAGGCGGCAGAACCAGGAGCCCCCAGCACTCGCTGCGCTGCCAGGTATTCAGGAAGACCCGGTAGCTGAGATGTTCGCTGGCGGTGAGCCCTGAGTGGAGGATGACCTCGCCCTGCTCTTGATCGTAGCCGATCACCACGCCATAGTGCCATTTCGGGTACCAGGAGAAACCGAGATTGAGCAAAACGATAACCGGATGGCCAGCCGCGACTTCGGCCAGCAGGGGTTCGCTGCCGGCAATGGGATAACCGACCCGGCCATGCCTGCGGGCTGCGCCGAGCAGGGCACTCTGCAGGCTGCCCTTGAGGCCGGGGGTGAAGACTTCGGGGGTGAGGTCCGCGGGTTGTACCGCCACCCCGCTCCAGTTAAGCGCCATGGCCAGGGCTGCCGGCCCGCACTGCAATTCTTCCTGGGCAAAGAAAGGTACCCCGGCGGCCATGGCCTTGTCCGGCCTGCCCGGCGCCAGGGGCAGCCGTTCCGCCGGAAAAAGGGCGCAGCCGGAGAGGAAAAGAGGCAGCGCTAAAAACAACAGGCCGGCAATCATCCGATTGCCGGCCTGAAGGAAACGCGAATTTGCCTGGCGCTTAGCGGTGGTGGTTGACAAAGGAAAAAACATGGGTGAGTCCGAGGAGGTCGGTGATCAGCAAAACCACAAAGATAAAAACCGCGGCGCCGACGATCGCGCCGATCCCATCGCCACCGGCGGGCAGCTGGTCCATGGTTTTGGAGATTTTTGCCAGTTCCGCATCGGAAAGGCTGGCTACCCTTTTCTGCGCCTCGGCAGCATCAACGCCCTGCTGCACCATGACTTTCCGCACATCTTCCCGGCCCAGGAAGGCGGCAACCCGCGCTCTGTCCGTTTCCGTCCTCTGTGCCGCGAGCACGGTACTGGTGTCGATCATCTGCGCCTTTGCCGCATGCACGGAAAGATCGAGGAGGAGAAAGGAGAAAACCAACAAGAAACTCACGGGCTTGATTATTTTTTGCAGCATGGATCTTCTCCCTTGTTTTGAAGTTTAGTAGAAGTTATACCCAACAAAAAAACACCCCTACTATAATAAATAATAGGGGCGGACAGTGCAATGGCTTTCCCGCTTTTGGCCCCTGTTTTTCCGCACAGAAAAAATTCCTTAAGGGGACAGCGGGGAGAAGAACCCCGGCTAAAACGGGTCAAACTCAAGGGCGCCGTCGAATTCCTCGGCGTAGTGTTCGCTCTGGAAAAAGGCGCAGCGCAGGCAGCGCTCGCTTTTCTGGCGGAAGGCCAGGATGGGCCGGCCGGAGCCGATGGTGCCGGCCAGCGAAGCACAACTATTGCCCGAACCGGGGAAGGCCGGGCAGGTTTTTTTCTTTTCTCCGCAGTGGTGAAAATCCCAGCAGTGCATGGCAATGATCCCTGGGCAGCGAGACCGGACAAGGGGCCAATTGGGGCAGCCGATCGCGACGTTGGCAGAAACTGTATCATATCCCTGGGCGAGCCCCGAGGCAATACGGAATAAATACGGGCTTCGGACGCGAATTGCATAGCCGATAAGCGCAACGGGTTCAGAGAGACTCTTCCTTGTCTGCCGGGCACGGCGCCGGTTCTGCCAGCGGTTCAAGCTTGTACCCCACCCCATAAACGGAATGGATGAAATCCGAGCCGGCGCCAATGAAGGCGATCTTTCTGCGCAGTTTTTTGATGTGACTGTCAATGGTCCGGTCGGCCACGATCCGCTCGTCGGGATAGATGCTGTCCATCAACTGCTGGCGGGTGCAGACCTTCCCTGTTTTTACGGAAAGGAATTGCAGCAATTTGAATTCGACCGCGGTGAGTTCCAGGTCTTGGCCGTTCAGGGTGGCTTGGTAGCGGTCCTGGTCCAGGATCAGACCGCTTACCGGGGAAAGGGAGGGCCCCTCGCTTCGTCTGAGCACCGCCCTGACCCTGGCCACCACCTCGCGGGGACTGAACGGTTTGCAGATGTAGTCGTCCGCCCCGGATTCCAGCCCCTGGAGTCTGTCGATCTCCTCAACGCGGGCGGTGATCATGATGATCGGCACGGACGAGCGGGTGCGGATATCCCGGCAGATATCCAGACCGTCACGTTCAGGCAGCATCAGGTCCAGCAGGATCAGGGCCGGGGCGTGCTCCCGGGCCCAGGGAACCACTGCCGAGCCATTGGCGATCCAGAAGGTCTTGAACCCTGCCTGGCGCAGATAGTCGCGTAACACCCCGGCCAGTTTCGGCTCATCCTCCACGATCAGGATCATTTGCCTTCACCTCGATGCTCCGTCATGGGCAGCTCGACCTGCACCCACAGTCCGCCCAGGGGGGAGGGCTGTACCGAGATTTGCCCCTGGTGGGCCTCGACGATATTCCGGCAGATGGCCAGGCCGAGGCCGGCGCCGCCGGTGGCGCGGTTGCGGGAGGCCTCAACCCGGAAGAGCCGCTCGAACAGCCGTTTCAGGTCCGGTTCCGCAACTCCGGGGGCGGAGTCCTGGAAATCGAGGGTCACGGTCCGTCCATGGCAGGTCATGCCGATGCGCAGCTCTCCTCCGGCGTTGGTGTACTTCAGGGAATTGGCGAGCAGGTTGGCGAAAAGCTGGCGCAAGCGTTCGGGGTCCCCGAATATTTCCACCATGGGTTTTGAAGGGAGAGTGGTGGCGAGGGTGATTTCCTTGCCGGAGAATTCCGCCTTGTGGCTGGCAATTGTTTCCTTGAGCAGTTCCATGATATCCAGCCTTTCCTTCCGGTAGGTGAGCGCCCCCAAATCGGACATGGCCAGCTGGTAAAGATCGTCCACCAGGCGGGTGAGGCGGATCACCTCCCCGTGCAGGGAGCGGAGTGCGGCGGAATCCGGCTGGCGGATGCCGTCCTGGAGCGCTTCGATCTCGCCCCGCAGGATCGCCACCGGCGTGCGCAATTCGTGGGAGATATCCGCCACCCATTGCCTCCGGCCCTGCTCGTTTTTTTCCAGGGTCATGGCCAGGATATTGAAGTTGTCGGCCAGCTGCCCCAGTTCGTCGGCGGAGACCACTTCCACTCTGGTGGAAAACTTCCCTGCGGCCAGCCGGCGTGTCGCCTCCGCCAGATCGCGGAGCGGGCGGACCAGCCGTTTGGAGAGAATCAGCGAGAGCCCGGTGGCCAGCAGGAGAATGACTCCAGCCACCATGACAAAGGTCAAGGACTGTTCCCGGAGAAAACGTTCCTGGTGGGGTTCGGACAACTCCTCGCGGGGCAACAACCCCAGGTATCCCACGATCTTGCCTTGATGGAGCAAGGGGGTTGCCTCGCTGCCCGCGGGGATTGCAATCCGGCTGATCAGAACCTTTCTGTTTGCATCAAGAAGAAAGAGGCGTTGCACAAAGCGGTGGGCCAGATGTGGCGGGAGCGGCCCGGGGGGGTGTCCACCCTCCATCCCGGGGCTTGGCCGTGGGCCAGGCAGGGCGCCATCCGGGGGAGGAGGCGGCGGGACATTCCCCGGCATGGCGGCAATGACCAGCCGATGCCACAGGGCTGGGTGGTGCAGCACGAAATCCCAGCCGGAATCAGGGCGATATCCCTCCTCCAGCGAGGCGGCCAGCCGGGAAACCCCTGTTTTTTCCACGGTGTTGAGATAACGCAGGAATCCCTGCTTCATGCTCAACTGCATGATGAGGACCAAGCTGATCACCGCCATGCCGGCAGCCAAAATAATCGCCAGGAAAAGCCTGTGTGTCACGCTGATCTTCATCCCCTTCTCCCGTCACTCCGTACGGATTCAGTTTCCTTTTATCATAACCAGCGGGATTCACGCATGACCATTTGACGAGGGAGAAATCATTTCCTTATTCTTTCCACATTGTTTTGCCGCTCCTCACCCGATATGGAAAACAGGCGTATCATGGACGGGATGCATCTTCAGATTTCATATCAGGAGGACAGAGTATGGTGAGCAGTATCAGCAGTTCCAACAATTATGCCCTGCAGCAGGCCTTGCTGGCCATGCAGCAGCAACAGCAGCAGAGTGGAGCAGCGCAAAATTTGTTCGGGGTGATGGATTCGAACGGCAGCGGCGGGACTTCCCAGTCCGGGGTGACCTCGCTGGCACAGGCCATTGGCGGCACGAGCAGCCAGAGCCTCAACGCGAGCAGCGCTGCCTTTACCGGCTACGACACCAATGGCAATGGCGCGTTGAGCGGGCAGGAATTCATGGCCGCACTGGAAAGCAACGCTCTTCTTTCGGGAGGGACGGAGAGCCCGGGGCTATTGGGGACGTCATCAACCTCGATGGACCAGGCCACAGCGGCTTATTCCGCCAATTCCGGAGGGGACGGGCTTTCCGCCCTGATTGCCGGACTGCAAAATCTGGTGCAGCAGTTGCAGTCCGGGTCCGGCGACCAAGGCACTTCCTCGACCGCGGCGGCCAATACGACCACGGCGCCGGTCGAACACCACCATCATGGCGGGCACCACGGAGGCGGGGGCCTTTTCAAGAAGGTGGATACGGACGGCAGCGGCGGGGTTTCCATGGATGAGCTTTCAGCCATGGCCACGAACGTGCAAAACAATGGCGGGCCGGCCATTAACGTTACTCAGTCCACCTTTGCGGCGACCGACGCCAACGGAGACGGCCAGCTCAGTCCCGATGAGCTGAAAACATTCATGGGCCAGCAGGGTCTTGTCCCGCCGTCCCAAGGCGGAGGCATGGCCTCGGCAACCGCAAGCGATGCCTCGCAAACCGGAATTTCCGGCGCAACGGGTTCCGCTTCTTCGGGCAATACAACGGTTGCCTCCGCCACCCAGAAGCAGATCGATATGCTGCAGATGATGCTGGAACAACTGACAACCCTCAACTCGGCAGCAAACGCAACAACGCCTACTTCCCTGCTGGATGTCACCGCGTAACTAACTCCCCTCTGTCCCGGCTGTCTTCGGAGATGAAGGCAGCCGGGCGCCGCAGAACTACAGCAAACCGGCTCTTTTTTTCCTGAGCACAAACACAAGCCGACTTTTACCAGTTCGCAGCCGCCGCGGGCACCGCGGCGCGGTCGATCAGGCGGATGGCCTCGTGCTGGCAGGCGGGGCGGCAGATGCCGCAGCCATAGCAGGCGGTGGCGTCGACCACACACTTCCGGTTGTCGCGGTCGCAGGCGATGGCCGCAAAGTAGCAGCGCGTGCGGCAGAGGTTGCAGCCGGTGCAGCGCAGCGGGTCGATCTCGGCCACGTACTCCGCCTTCCACATGGTGCGGGTCACTCCCAGGGTGATCTGGGCCCGGTAGGCCATGCAATCCTGGTCGCAGTTGCAGATCGCGCCGATGAACGGGGTGTTGAAGGTCCAGACGCTGTGGGTCTTGCCCTCCTGGTCGAGGCGGCGGATGAAGGTGATGGCCTGTTCCCTGGTCCAGTATTCGAAGGCGGCGAAGTCCGGCGCCTCGGCGAGGATCGGGGTCAGGTCCATGCCCACCCCGAAGCAGTAGCGCTGCTCCGTGCCGAGGGAGACCCGGCGGCAGACGCAGGGCAACCGGACAATATGCTCCACCTGCGAGAGGATGGCCTCGATGTCTTCCAGGGGCACGACCTGGCCGAAATGGGTTTTTTTCATGTTGCGGGAGAGGATCGGGTAGGCGATGAAGCGGTAGATGCGCGGAAAGCGGCGCTGCCAGCGGGAGGCGAAGGCTACCCCCTCCCGGAGCGATTCGGCAAAGGTGCGCAGGAAGCGGGCGAGGTTCTGTTCGGAATTGACCTGGTGAAACACCTCGGCCGTATAGTTGGCCATGTTCTCGTACCATTTTTTCCCCTCCCCGTGCTGGGTGCAAAACTGGCACATATGCTCAATCCCAAACCCGGCCGCACCGGGTATGCGCCCCCATTCCGGGGAAGAAGCGCTTCTTTGCGCGTCAAGGCAAGCAGGCAATTTTCCGGCTTTTTACTTAACCGTATACTCAAAGCGGAACTGCCGCTTTTCGCCGTTGCCGAGCTTGGTGCCCACCTCCAAAACGTATTTTCCCTTCCGGCTCAAGGCCACATCCGCGCCGAAACTGCCTTCCATGGCCATCATCTGCACCGCCTCCGTTTTTTTGCCGGCAGGATCGACGATTTTTACCGCAACCACCCCTGAGTCCATGGGTTTGCCGGTGGCAACATCCGTAAAGCTGACCATGAAATGGTGGGTCGTGCTCATGCCTGCCGCAACCATGGCCTTGCGGCTATCCAGCAGGTGCGCCATGGCCTTGACTCCGTTCACCGTCGCTTCCGGCAGCATGATCTCATCGCCGCCCATCTTCATGCCGGCCATGGCGCCATGGTCCATGGCCTGAACCCCGGCGGCCAGGGCCAGAAAAAACAAGGCGGCTATCAGTTGCAGCAGATTCTTTTTCATTGGTTGTCTCCTTTTGAGTGTAATGCAGGGACGGATGATTCCGTGTGTTTACAGATCAGTGCCGGGCTATGCCCCTTCCACCTCCTCGGTGGCGGTGGCAATCATGGTTTTTTTCAGCTTCCGGCCGCGCCAGAGAAAAAAGATGACCGGGTAGACCATCAGCTCCATGACGCCGGAGGTCACCACCCCGCCCACCATGGGGGCGGCGATCCGCTTCATCACGTCGGCGCCCGCGCCGTGGCTCCACATGATGGGCAAAAGGCCGGCGATGATCACCGAGATGGTCATGATCTTGGGCCGGATGCGCTTGACCGCCCCGTGGTGGATGGCCTGGACCAGATCGCCCCGGGTGCGCATCCGGCCGGCATCTCCCCAGAGTTTGTGGGAAAGGTCGAGGTAGAGGAGCATGACCACCCCGGTCTCGGCGTCAAGGCCTGCCAGGGCGATAAGCCCGACCCAGACCGCCACCGAGGTGTGGTAGCCGAGGAGATAGAGAAACCAGAAGGCGCCCACCAGGGAAAAAGGCACGGCCATGAAGACGATGGCGGTTTTCACCAGCGATTTGGTGTTCAGATAGATGATCACGAAAATGAGCAGGATGGTCAGGGGGATGATCACCACCAGCCGCTCCCCGGCCGCCTGCATGTATTCGAACTGGCCGCTCCAGACGATGGAATAGCCCGGCGGCAGCTTGATCTTGGCGGCAACCGCCGCCTGCGCCTGCTGCACATAGGTGCCGAGGTCGATGCCGGTGATGTCCACATAGACCCAGGCGGTGCGGCGGGCGTTTTCGCTCTTGATGGCCGGAGGCCCCTTGTGCATGGCGATGCTGGCCACCTGGGAAAGCGGGATATGGGTGCCGTCGCGCAGCGGCACCAGAACGCGGCCCAGGGCTTGCGGATCGTTGCGATAATCGCGCGGATAGCGGATGTTTACCGGATAGCGTTCCAGCCCTTCCACGGTCTGGGTGATATTCATGCCGCCGATGGCCGACTGGATGGTGTCCTGCACCTCGCCCACGGTGAGGCCATAGCGGGCCGCGGCTGCCCGGTCGATATTGAAATCGAGATAATTGCCGCCCACCGCCCTTTCGGCATAGGCGCTCAAGGTGCCGGGCAGGGTGCCGACCAGCGCTTCGATCTCCTCGCCGATGCGGCTGAGTTCGTTCAGGTCGTTGCCCATGACCTTGATGCCCACCGGGGTCTTGATGCCGGTGGAGAGCATGTCGATCCGGGTCTTGATCGGCATGGTCCAGGCATTGGTCAAGCCGGGAAACTGGACGGCGCTGTTGAGCCGCTCGATGAGCTCTTCCGGGGTCATGGTTTTGCGGTCCGGCCACAGCAGGCGCAGCGGCTTTTGCAGCCATGCCGGCCAGCCGCTGTAAAAACGGCGTACCTCCACCTTGCGCCACTGCTCCTCCGGTTTCAGGGTGATCGTCGTTTCCAGCATGGAAAGGCCAGCCGGATCGGTGGCGGTCTCCGCCCGGCCTGTTTTGCCGAAGACCCGTTCGACCTCGGGAAAGGCGGCGATGATGCGGTCGGTCTGCTGCAGCACCTCCTTGGCCTTGGTGATGGAGATCCCGGGCAGGGTGGTGGGCATGTAGAGCAGGTCGCCTTCATAGAGAGGCGGCATGAACTCGGAACCCATCCGGCTGATGGGCCAGGCAATGGAACCGATGAGGAGCAGGGCAATGAGGACGGTTGCCACCCGCCATCTGAGGGCAAAATCAACCACCGGATGGTAGAGCCGGATCAGCATCCGGTTGAGGGGATTGGCGTGTTCCGGCTTGATCCTGCCGCGGATGAACCAGCCCATGAGCACCGGCACCAGGGTGATCGAGAGCAGGGCGGCCGCTCCCATGGCATAGGTCTTGGTAAAGGCCAGGGGCTTGAACATCCGGCCGGACTGATCCTGCAGGGTGAAGACCGGCAGGAAGGAGACGGTGATGACCAGCAGGGAGTAGAAGAGGGTGGGGCCCACCTCCTTGGCCGAGGCCATGATGATTTCCCAGTGCGGCTTTTTGCCCCGGTCCCGCTCCAGATGTTTGTGGGCATTTTCAATCATGATGATGGCGGCGTCGATCATGGCCCCGATGGCGATGGCGATGCCGCCCAGGCTCATGATATTGGCGTTGATCCCCTGGGCATGCATGATGATGAAGGCCATGAGGATCGCCACCGGCAGGGTGAAGATGGCGACAAAGGCGCTGGGCAGATGAAAAAGAAAGAGCGCGGTCACCAGGGCGACCACGATGCTCTCCTCAATGAGCTTGCCCTTGAGGGTATCCACCGCCCGCTCGATCAGGTCGGAACGGTCATAGGCCGTTTTGATCCGGACGCCCGCGGGCAGGCCGGCCTGCAGTGACGCCAGCTTCTTCTTGACGTTTTCGATCACGGTCAGGGCGTTTTCGCCATAGCGCATCACGACAATGCCGCCCACCACCTCGCCCTTGCCGTCCAGTTCAGCCACCCCGCGCCGCAGCTCCGGCCTGATGCGCACCTCGGCCAGATCCTTGACCAGGATCGGGGTGCCGGCCCGGTCGGTGGAAACCACCACCTGTTCAATATCCGCCACCGATTTGAGGTAGCCTAACCCCCGCACCATGAACTCGGTCTCGCCCATCTCCACCAACCGGCCGCCGACATCGTTGTTGCTGTGCTGGATGGCCTGCCGGATCTGCGGAATGGTGAGATGGTAGGCAAGCAGCCGGTTGGGGTCCACGGAAACCTGGTACTGCTTCACATAGCCGCCGAGGCTCGCCACCTCCGAAACCCCTGGCACCGTGGCCAGTTCGTAGCGCAGATACCAGTCCTGGATGGAGCGGAGCTGCTGCAGGTCGTGGCGGTCGCTTTCCAGGGTATATTCGTAGACCCAGCCCACCCCGGTGGCGTCCGGCCCCAGGCTCGGCGTGACCCCCTGCGGCAGTTTTTTGGCGGCGTAGTTGAGATATTCGAGCACCCTGGATCTGGCCCAGTAGATGTCGGTGCCGTCGTCGAAGATCACATAGATGAAGGAGTAGCCGAAAAAGGAGTAGCCCCGCACCACCTTGGCATGGGGCACGGCCAGCAGCTGGGTGGTCAGGGGATAGGTCACCTGATCTTCCACCACCTGGGGCGCCTGGCCGGGATATTCGGTGAGGACGATGACCTGGACATCCGAGAGATCGGGAATGGCGTCGATGGGCGTCTTTTTCAGGGCATAGCCGCCGGCCGCGATAAAAAAGGCGGTGAGGAGAAGGACCATGAATTTGTTGTTGACAGACCACTCGATTATTTTGCTGAGCATGGGCGCGCCTATTTCTCAAAGAGAGAATCGAGGGATTCCTTGGCCTTGCCCCCGGTATTTTTTCCGGCAGGGGGTTGCGGTTTTTTCGGTTCCGTCATTTGCTGCTCCACTGCCCGCAGGGTGCTTTCCGAATCCAGCATGAACTGGGCGGAAACCACGATGCGTTCGTTGCCGGTAAGCCCCTGCACCACCTGGACAAAGCCATCATCGCCCTGCAGCCCCAGCTTTACCCGCCGCGGCGCGAATTTTCCCTGCCCCAGGGAAACGAAAACGGTCGGGTGTTCCCCGGAATTGAGCACCGCTTCCTTCGGAATGGCGAGGACGTTTTTGAGCGGCCGCGTCTCAATGCGGACATTCACATACATCTCGGGCTTGAGCGCGAAGTTGGGGTTGGCCAGGTCGATCCGGGCCTTGACGGTCCTGGTTTTGGCTTCAACATAGGGGTAGATGGTGCTGATCCTGCCCTGGATCGGCTCACCCTGGTAGGGTAGCTGGATGCTCGCCGTCTGGCCTATCTTGATCCAGGGCAGCTCATATTCATAGATGTCCGCATAGACCCACACCTTGGAGATATCGGCGATCTGGAACAGCTCCGTCCCCGCCTTGATAAACATGCCCTCCTCGACCTTTTTCTGGGTAAGAACCCCGCTGTTTTTGGCGTAGAGGGTGAGGGTCTTCTTCGCGGTCCCGGTTTTCTCAAGGTTTTTGATCTGCGCTTCGCTTATATCCCAGTAGCGCAAGCGTTTGCGGGATGCTTCCAGCAGGCGGGCGCCGCTGGCGGCGATTTCCGGCACCTCGCTTTTGGCAAGGGCATCCTTGTTGCGCAGGGCAAGGAGATACTCTTCCTGGGCGGTGACCAGGTCCGGGCTGTATATATCCAGGAGAGGCTGGCCTTTTTTGACCTGGCTGCCGGTTTCATTGACATAGAGGCGTTCTATCCAGCCGTCGATCTTGCTGTTGACGGAATACTGGCGCGGTTCCTCGTAGCCTACCACCCCCACGGTGCGGATGGTCCGGGACAGGTCCCGGCGGCTGACGATGGCGAGACGCACGCCCATGTTCTGCTGGGTTACCGGATCGATGGTGATGACACCGCCATCGGCGGCCACTTTCCCGGCTTCTGTCTCCTTGCCGGAGCCGGCCATTTTCATGGGGACAAGGGTCATGCCGCAGATGGGGCAATTGCCCGGTTTGTCCCGGATGATGAAGGGATGCATGCTGCAGGTGTATTTCCGGGTTTCGGCCCTTGCCTCGTCCGGCCCTGCCGCAAGGTGCAGATGGGAGTGCTCGTGGGAGTGTTCATCGGCAGGCGGGGTAAAACCCACCGGTCCGGCAAAGACCAGAAACAGGGTGAGAGAACCGGTCAGGAAAATTTTCATTATCCGCGGCATGGCTGTCTGTGCTCCTTGTCGTTTCATGGCGTCTGACCGGCAGTATGTTCCGCCGGGTTGTTGGCTTGGCCGGATTCCGCTTCCAGGCGGGCGAGGTTGCGTTGCCCGTCGCTTAAAGCCTTCTGGTATTGCAGCTCAAAGGTGTAGACGGTCATCAGGTTGTCCAGGAGGTTGAGGAAGGGAACCTTGCCCACCTGATAGCCGTTGATTGCCGATGCCAACGCCTGGCTGGCCTGAGGAATGATGCCGGTTTTGTAGAGAGTGGCCTGGTCGTGGTCAGTCTGCACCTGGCTGTAGGCGTCCTGGATGTTGAAAAGCACCTGGTTGCGGAAGTCGTTGTACTGGGCAAGGGCCATGCGCGTACCGGCCTCTGCCTCGGCGGTTGCGGCGCTGCGTTTTTCCCGGAAGATCGGCAGGTTGATCCCGACCTCGATGCCGGCAAAGTCGGTGCCGGAGTCGGCCATGTTCGGTTCCCGGAAGGCATAGGCCAGGCCGACCTTGAAGTCCGGCTGGTAATCGAGCTCGGCCAGTTTGTGCTGGGCCTGATAGCGGTCTATCAGGGAGCGGTAGGCGGCATACATGGGGCGCAGGTTTTCGGCATTTTTCTGGAGCGCTGCAAGGGGGGTGTCGATGGCGGCCATGGGCGGATCGGGGGTTTCACCCACCGCAGTGGCCGAGGGGCGGTTTACCAGGCGGTTGAGACCGGCCAGGCTGGTGAGCCGCTGTTGGCGCAGGGTGTAGAGGCGATCAAGCAGCTTGCTCCTCTCCACCTGGGCCTTGAGCACATCCTGCTGCTGGCCCTTGCCCACCTCGTAGTTGGCCTCGCTCAAGCGGATAAAGTCGTCCAGCAGCCGCATGTTTTTTTCGGTGATGGCAACGGCCCGGGTGGCGTAGGTCAGGGAGTAGTACGCTTCCTTGACCTGGCGGCTGAGCTGCAGTTGCTGTTCGGCAAGAAGGGCCTTGTACCATTTGGCCTGCTGTTCGGCAATCTCGGTTCTGGCCGCGAGTTTTCCCGGGAAGGGGAAATCCTGGGAGAGCTTGACGACCTTGCCGGTCATGGGGAAGACGTTGCCGGAAAAGGAGTCCACCGGGTAGTTGCTGAAGGCAAAGGAGAGGGAGGGGTCGTTTAAGGCGCCGGCGGGGATGATCTTGTGTTTGTAGAGGCGTAACCGGGCTTCGGCCGCCTTGAGATCGGGGTTTTCGGCCAGGGCCGTGGCGATCAGCTCCTCCAGAACCGGGGAAGGAGGGTTGCTGTTCTGCGCCGCGCGGGCGCCCCCTGCCATGGAGATGAAAATGAGCAGGGCTGCCAGGAAACGTATGGGCGTATTCATTCCTCTCTCCTTAAATAAGGGACGCAGAAAATACCAATATACCATCACGCATCCCGTCTTGGGGCCATCTTTGGCCGCGTCTCAATCGCATAATCCTCGCCGTAGCTCTGCTACGCCTGTGGTTCTGCTCAATCGGCACAACCAAATCTGACCCCAATCCAGGCGCGATCCAGGTATATTAGTATTTTCTGAGTCCCTAAAGACTCGCCGGTTCGGAGCAGAAATAACGCAAGGAATATGCCAAGTATTTTATTTGTATTTATATCAGCATGTTATTTGTTTTTTTTCGGCCAGGAGATGACGGGAGTGAAGAATAGTGTGCAAAGAGAGTGGAGAATATTCTTTAAGCACACGTACTTTTCGCGTTCAATCGGGCAATGGGCGGTGCGATTTTTTTGTCTGGAATTATTCTTCGCCGATTTTTTTTTTTAAGGGAGGGTAGTTTTTTCTGGCCGGAACCAGGCCCGGTTCGTCGCGGCACGGCGGAAAGGGGGGTTATTTTGCGGCAACCCCGCCGGAGACGATAAGCTTCATCACCTCTCCGGGGTTGGCGGGCAAGGGAGATACCCGGCTCCGGTCGACAATGAGGAGGTTGCCTGCGAAATTGTAGGCCTGCGGCAGGTAGACGGCGACACTGTCGGCAATGCCGAGACCGCTGAGATCTTCCCGGGTAATAAAACCCAGGACACGGATCTTGTTGTCCGCATCGATGGCAACCTGAACCGGCCTGTTGAAGCTTTTCTTGTCTCCCACAAAGGCATGGACCAGATCCCTGATGGAGGTGTAGAGCATGGCAACCAGCGGCAGCCGGGCTAAAATCCGGTCCACCAGGAGCACCACTTTACTGGCCAGCAGGTTGGAGGTCACGAACCCCATTGCCAGGATAAGACCGATGGTGGCCAGAAACCCTACGCCCGGAATATCAAAGCGAAAGATCCCGTCGATTTTGGAAAAAATCACATAGATCACATACCCCGTGACCACCACCGGCACGAGGACAAGAAGACCCTGCAGGAAATATTGGCTTATCTTTTTCATGATTCGGTCCTGAACGTTTTTTGATTGCCGCGGAAATGATTACCCTAGTCAGCTTTGGTAATCCGGTCAATCATGAATATGCCGGAGAGCATGCCGATCCCGGCCTCTGCGCCACAGACTTCCCAGAGTCAGCGGAGTATCCCGCTGACTCTGGGCCGCTGCCAGATCAGCGCGCCATCGCGGGACACCTCGCGCACCCGGTGCAGGGGAATCCGCTGGTACACGCCCTCTTCGTCCATGAGCAGAAAGGAATTCTTGTTGCCCGGCTCAAAGAGCAGGTCGGCAAGCGGCCGCCGGACGATGATCGCGGCCACCCGGTCGTAGTAGCCGATCTCAAAGGCGGCGTCGCCGAAGCTCTTGTCCCATCTGATGCGATCCAGCAGTTTGTCGATCGGCTGCATGTCTGGCTCTTGGCAAAGGATCTTATTTGAGCAGGCTCCGCAGCAGCGCCAGGTTTTCCCGGTCTTCGTGGAGATCATCCGACTTGGGGGTTTCCAGGACCATGGGATGGTCGGCGAAGCGGGGGTCGTTGACGAGGTTGCGGAACCCCGCCGCGGTGATCTCGCCTTGGCCGATATGGGTGTGGCGGTCGATCCTGCTGCCCAATCCTTTGCTGGCGTCATTGAGATGGAAGAACCGGAGCCGTTCCAGGCCGAGCAGCCGGTCGAAGCTGGCCATGGTCTCGGCATACGTTTCCGGGGTGCGGATATCGTAGCCTGCGGCAAAGGTGTGGCAGGTGTCGTAGCAGACGCCCAGCTGCTCCGGGTAAGCGGAGGCGGCGATGATCGCGGCCAGCTCCTCGAAGCTCGCCCCCAGGTTGGTGCCCTGGCCGGCGGTGGTTTCCAGCAGCACCATGACCTGGCGGCCGGTGTCGGCCTCGTCCATGGCTTGGTCCAGGTTGGCGGTGAAGCGTTGCAGCCCCGCCGCGATCCCTTGGCCGAGATGGGAGCCGGGATGCATGATCAGGTATTCAACGCCCAGGGCCGCGCAACGGCGCAGCTCCTCGACAAAGGCCGTGATGGATTTGCCCGTTGTTTCCGGATTGGACGAGGCGAGGTTGATCAGGTAGGAATCGTGGGAGGCGACCGGCATTCCCACCCCCTGGCGCCGCCGGGTCTTGAAGGCTTCGATCTCCGCGGGCGTCGGCGTCTTGGGCTGCCACTGCCGCTGGTTGGCGGTGAAGATCTGCAACGCCTCGCCCTCCACCTCGGCCAGTCGGTCAAAGGCCAGGGCGATCCCGCCGCTGATGGACATGTGGGCGCCGAATCGGGGCATCTTTACTCCTCCGGCTCGTGGAAGATCCGCCGCAACGGATTGTCAAAGGTATAGGCCAGCCACCAGGGGCAGACTGTTTTGCCATTGTCCGGGAGGCCTGTTTCAGCTTACAGGGAAGAAGCCGGGGTATACGGCGGATAATCCGTATACCCTTGGGCCCCAGGGGTATACCACAGCGACATATCCTCGGCAGGGTTGAGGGGGTAATTGTTTTTGAAGCGTTCGGGCAGATCTGGGTTGGTGATAAATGGGCGGCCAAAGGCGATCATGTCCGCAGTGGTCTCGGCTAATCGCTGCTCAGCCGCTTCCTTGGTGTAGCCGCAGTTGCCGATGATCCTGCCCTGGAAAATCGGCCTGAATTCCGCCAGGGTCATGGGCTCGCCCTTGCCGTGAAAGCCAAAGGCCAACCCGTCCATGACATGGAGATAGCCGAGGTTGAATTTGTTTAATTCCTTGGCCGCGTACAGATACGTTTCCCGGAAGTCCTCGCTGCCCATGTCGTTGAAAACCCCGTTGGGCGAGATGCGGGCGCCGACCTGCTCCGGCGCCCAGACCTCAAGCACCGCCTCGACCACCTCTTTGAAAAAACGGAACCTGTTTTCCAGGCTGCCGCCGTATTGATCCGCACGGAGATTGGTTTTCGGATCGAGAAATTGATTGATCAGATACCCGTTGGCGCCATGCACCTCGATCCCGGAAAACCCGGCCTCCTTGGCATTGAGGGCGGCCTGGCGGTAATCAGCCACGGTTGCCTTGATCTCCTCCACCGTCAGGGCGCGGGGAATTTCGTACTGCTTCTTGCCGAGCGGGGTCTTGATGTGATCCCCGTTCAGCTGCACCGCGGAGGCGGAAACCGGGAGCGCGCCAGCATGGAAATCGCTGTGCGACGCCCTGCCGCAATGCCATAACTGGAGAAATATGTGCGTGCCGGTTGGCTTGACCGTATCGGTAACTTTCCGCCACCCCGCAACCATCTCCGCGGTGTAGATGCCCGGCGAATCGATCCAGCCGATGCCCTGCTCTGAAACCACGGTTGCCTCGGTGATGAGCAATCCGGCCGTGGAGCGCTGAAGATAATATTCGGCCATCAACTCGTTTGGCACCCGCGCCGTCCCGGCCCGCCCCCTGGTCATGGGCGCCAGGACGATTCTGTTTTTCAAGTGCAGATTTCCGATGGAGAGCGGTTCAAATAACCTGTTCGTTTTCATGGGGCCTCCTGGCTGGCTGGAACGGAACGAAATCCGTCACCTTGTTCGTCTTTACAGCCCTTCAATGAGTTTGGAATACTCCTTGAGCGTGCGGAGGGATTCCATGGTTGCCTGGAATAAGACCCAGCTGAGCACGAGGATTACGATGGTGAGTCCGATCTTCCATGCCCGCGCCGTTTGCGGCCGCCACCAGATCAGGGGCAAGGCCAGAGGCCCTACGCAACTGACGGCGATGACAATAAAGGATTTCCGGAAATACCAGGGCCTCTTTTCCTCTGCGAGGCGGGCCCGGCGGGAACCATCCGGAAACTCCCCGCAGTGTTTGCACTTTATAGATTCATCTTGAATTTCTTCAGCGCAGAAGGGGCATTTTTTCACTACCATCTCTCCTGGTAGAAAGAACTTTCATTATCAGCGGAACGCGGAAAGGGCGTTGGGTGGATTGGTCTGTTGAGGATCTTTTTTATTCTAGGTGAATTTTAGCCGTTTGGATAGCGAGATCTTTATCCTTAAGTTCATGGATGTCCCTGATTTACCCCAACTTGCCAGTCGGGTAGGACTTAAATCCTCACGCCCTTGCCGGTAGTGAGTTTGGCGAGTCTTCTATCCTCATCTTACTGATAATGTTAATAAACTCCTGCTGAAAAACCGGAAGTTGGCTGTTTTTTAAAAATGCTGCATACCAGGTCACCGGCAATCCGCCCTTGGTGATGGGCCGGGCCGTAATGCCGGTTGTTTCCAGAGAGCTGTTGAGCGCCCATCGCGGAAGGACGCCGAGACCGAACCCCGACGCCACCATCTCGACAATGGCGTGGGGTTGGCTGACCGTCATGAACCGTTTGGGTTCCAGACCCCTTGGTTTGAGGGCAAGCTGGTAAAACCGGCTGGCTCCCTTTTCAGAATGAGATATCAGGTTAAACCTGCCGAAATCCTCGTACTGTACACAGGAACGGGCGCGCAAGGGATGGTCGGCGGGCATGATGCAGACCAACTGGTCGGCAAATAACGGCACATAGGTATATTGCTCATCCGGCGCGGTTGCCGCGGTGATGATGAAGTCAAATCTTTTGTTTTCCAGATCATTGGTCAGGTCATTGGAGGCGCCGATCTCAAACTCGATGTTGGGAAATTTCTTTTGGAAGAACCGGATAACGCCGGGCAGCCATTTATAGCAGAAGATGCATTGGATGCCGACCTTGAGTTCTCCCTGCTCGCCGGAGACGGTCTTGGCGATTTCAAGCTCCGCATCCTCAAGCGTCAGGATGACCTGTTGTGCCGATTCCAGAAGTTTTTTGCCGATGGGGGTGAGGATCATGATTTTCCGGGTCCGGAAAAACAAGTCGACCTTTAGCTTGCCTTCAATATCCTTGAGCTGTTGGCTGAGCGCGGATTGGGAAATACACAGCCTTGCCGCCGCCTTGGTCATATTGCCGGTTTCCGCAATGGTGCAGATCATTCGGAGATGCTTGACTTCCAGGTGGTTCATACCGGTAGATTAACTGTCCTTATCAACTTGATTATTTAAATTCATTTTACTTATACAGTCGGCCGCCGTATTTTCCAAGCATAATCGACGAGGACTGCCGGTGGCTATTACGGGCAGCCTATTTCCCTTGCCCATAGTAAAAAAAAGGAGACCCACATGGCGCTGATCAGCACGGTTCCACCCGAAAAAGCGGAAGGCATTATTAAAGAAGGCTATGACATGTTCATGGAAAGAATCGGCATCATCCCCAGACCCATGGAAATGATGAGCGCCAGCCCGGCCCTCTTCGAGCTGCAGCTCCGAAGAATCGAGTATTTCTCGAAGCATCCTAAGTTGAGCTTTGCCTTGCTGGCTCATATCCGTTACCTGGTGGCCCATAATCTGGGCTACGGTTTCTGCATGGATCTCAATAAACATATCTTGAAAAAGCAGGGAATCGAGGAGGCTGATATCCGCAAAATGGAGGCTGACCCGTCCCAGTCACTGCTCGAAGAGAACGAGAGCGCCATGCTGGCCTTTGTCGTCAAGGCGGTCAAAGCCCCCGGCTCCGTGTCCGCGGAGGAGGTCCAAAGGCTTAAAGATATGGGATGGGAAGACAGGGATATGGTGGACGCCCTGGCCCAAGGGGTCAGCATGATCGATCACGCCATCATGATGCAGGTTTTTCAAATGGACCAAAACTGCATGGTTGGTTGACAAGCAACCTGAAAGGGGGGGTGGGGGCACTCTCCAGCTTCCTTCCGCTTGCCGGGTGGCTGAGGCGCAGGCTGGCGGCGTGCAGGGCCTGGCGAGGGAGGCGGAGGCGGGTGTGGTCCGCCCCGCTCAACCGGTCTTCCTGGAAACAGAGGAAAAGCTGCCCGTCCACCCCGCGGAGCTTGTCGTCCACCACCGGAAAGCCCAGGTGTGGCAGGGGTGGCCCGGAGCTGATGGCAGCGGCCGGTGTGCGGCTAGGCTCAGGCTGGTGTTACCTGCGCCGGAGAGTCGCCGGAAGGCGGTGATGGAAGGAAATAGAGATGATGTTCCTCTATTTCCCGCAAAAGCCAACGCCTACGAAATGACCAATCTCAAAAGATTCAGCACCGAGATAATGCCTGTGCAGGTATCCTTCTCACCCGAAACCACCAGATGATGAACCCCGGCGCCATTCATGACCCCAATGGCATCCCCGACGCTTTGCTCCGAATCGAGCTGCACACAGGGGGATTTCACGGCCTTCCCGAGAATGAGCTCACAGCGGGTCATGAAACCGGAGACTTTGGTTTCATCGAGATCGTCGTATCTGGCAATACTGGCCAGCATATCCATGTCGGTCACAAGGCCGACGACGTCATCGCCTGCCTTCACCAGAACGGCTGAGCTTTTGCCGTCGACCATCTTTTGAATAACGACGCGCAGGCTGTCATCCATCGCAACAGCCGGTGCTTCCCAGTTCACAGCGTTTTTGATTTCAGCGTTCAGTCCCATTTTCATAACCCTCCGGTAGCGTCTTTGGAATCCAGGTGTATCCCATTTCCCACGGGCACCTCACAGGCAGCACAGATGGTGAATAATATCAACAGGGGGTGAATCCCCGGAAACCTTGCGACAGGCCCGACGTCTGCATTTTTTCGCGCAAGAGGGGTCTGAAAATAGAACTTCTTTAATAAATTTTGTTCAGGAAATATAGTTTTTGTCAAACGAAAACCGTCAAGCAGCAGAAGGGAACGGAGGGACATCTCCCAGTTTCTTTCAGGTGACGGAAAAGATGCTGTCGTTCCGAAACCAATAGATCATCTCATACTTCATAATCATCCATATGAAGGTCAATCCCGAATGTGCCGGATGGCATCCATATGGTGGTGTAGAATGCGAACGACGAGGATGTCGTTTTTACTGGTCGGTTTGTAGAAGATCAGGTGGCTTTTGTGGGGAAATCGGCGGTATCCGGGCCGGATATCTTCGGCAGTACGGCCCATTTCCGGATGGTCGCCGAGGAGTTTCAGGCAGCGGGTCAGAGAGTTGAAGTAGTTTTTCGTTTGCAACAGGCCAAACTCGACCAAGGACTGCTCCAGAATCGCTTCGATATCCTGGGCAGCACCATTGGAAAGGTTATACATCGAGCCCGCGCCGTGCTTTGACACCCTGCCAGATGTCCCCGACCGTGCGTTCGGAAACGCCGCTGTTTTCTCCGGCAATGAGCGCCTTGACAAGGGCCTCGCGTTTGTCCTGGTATTCCTGGTCTTGCCGGATAAGATCACGGACATAATCGCTGGCATTGCTGTAATGGCCGGTGCTGACCTGTCTCTCAACCCACGATTTCATCGGGTCAGGCAGGGAAACATTCATGGTTGCCATGGTGCCACCTCCTGTTGAAGTATGGTCTTTCTTGGCAATCTTTGTCAAGAAAAAGAATAAGTGCTCGAATTTCCGGGGCGCAATACCTACTTCGTCGCCATTAAAGCGGAAATGGCCAAAGGCAACGGAGCGGAAAACTCCAGCTCTTTTCCCGTTATCGGATGAACGAGGCGCAGGTTGGCTGCGTGCAGCGCCTGGCGGGGGAGGCGGAGGCGGGCATGGTCGGCCCTGCTCAGGCATCCTTCCTTGAAACGGAGGAAAAGCTGCTCATCCACCCCGTAGAGTTTGTCGCCCACCACCGGAAAGCCTAAAGATAACAGGCTGGCCCGGATCTGATGGCAGCGGCCGGTGTGCGGCCTCGCTTCCAGCAGGCTCAGGCTGCCATCGCCTGTCCCGGAGATTCGCCGGAATCCGGTGCTGCAGTCCACCGCTTTTGGCGGCGCATCGTTTTGTTCCGGATAGAACCGCACCTTCTTGCGGATCGCGCTGTTCGGGTCCGGCCCCAGCCAGCCTGCGGCTTCCACCTCCTGGGGCGTGTCCGGGAACTTTCCTTCCACCACCACCAGATAGACCTTCTCCACCCTCCGCTGGGCAAACTGTTCCTGGCAAAGGCGGGCCGCGACCTTGGTCTTGGCCACCAGCACGATGCCGGAGGTCTCCCGGTCCAGCCGGTTGATCAGCCTCGGGCCGGCAAGGCCGTGATGTTTTTTGAGCAGAGCCCAGAGGGTATGGGCGAAGAAGCGGCCGCCGGGATGGCAGGGCAGGGGGGCGGGCTTGTTGATCACCAGCAGGTCGTCATCCTCATGCAGGACGGTATAGCCGGAATCAACCGGGGGCTCCACCAGGGCGTCCATCAGGTAAACGAGCCGGTCGCCCGGGGCCAGGATGGAATCACCCCGCGCCTCGCCATCGTTGAGCAGGAAGCGGCTGGCCGCCAGCTCCGTCTGCCATTCCTCCCGGCTGAGGTAGGTGAAGCGCTGGCTGACGAAATCCAGGAGCTGCCGGCCCGCCTGCCGGGGCTGGATGAGCACCGAGTTTTTTCTTTGCATCATTGTCCGGTCATCAGAGAGAAGGTCCAGCCAGTATTTGCTTGTAGAGCGAGCCGATACATCACAAGACCGTCGCCCCGGCGAAGGCCGGGATTCAAAAATTCAGGACGTGGGAATTTAAAACGCCCGGCAGACTTTTTCCTGCAGACGCTACGAGTCCGAACCCTCGCTGGCCGCGGGTTCTTCCGTCTGCCAGCCGCCGCCCAGGGCCTTGTACAGGGCGACGAGATCGGTGGCGACGGTGCCGGTGGACTGGGCCAGGGCATCCTCGGCCGCATAGAGGGAGCGCTGGGCGTCCAGCACGGCGAGAAAATCGGTCTGGCCCGCGGTATAGAGGGCGGTGGCCAGTTCCACCGCGGTGCGGTTGGCTGCCACGGCCTGGGCCATTGATCGGCGATGCTCCTCCTCCTTGGTCGAGGCGATGAGGGCGTTTTCCACCTCCTGCAGAGCGGTGAGCACGGTCTGCTGATAGGCCAGGAGTTGTTCTTCCTGGACGGCTTTGCTCAGTTCGAGATTGGCGCGGCCGCGGCCCATGTCAAAGAGCGGCCAGTTCAGGCCGGGGCCGATGGACCAGGCCGTGCTGGACCGGTTGAGGGTGGAAGTGAGGGTGGAGTTCTGGAGACCGAGGGTGCCGGAGATGGTGAATTTGGGGAAGAGATCGGCCTTGGCGACGCCGATCCGGGCGGTGGCGGCATGGATCTTCGCTTCCGCCATGCGGATGTCCGGCCTGCGGAGGAGCAGATCCGATGGCAATCCCAAGGGCACCGTGGCCAGGGCTGCTGGCAGGGCCGCCTCCGGAGCCAGTTCTGCCAGCAGGGTGGAAGGCTCTCCGCCCAGCAGCAGGCTGAGGCTGTAAATCGTTTGCCGGATCTGCGTTTCAAGCAGCGGGATCTGTCCGGCCGTGGTGGCGGCCAGCGCTTCCGCCTGCACCACATCGAGTTTGCTGGCAAAGCCCGCGCTGAAGCGCTGGCGGGTCAGGTCGGTGGTGTGTTGCTGGGCCGTCAGGTTTTGACGGGCAATGGCGAGCCGCTGTTGCAGGGAGCGCAGATTCAGATAGTCGCTGGCCACCTCGGCGCTCAGGCTCACCAGCAGATCGCGGCGGCTTTCCACGGTCGCGTCAAGATCCGCGCCTGCCGCTTCGACTCCGCGCCGCAATCCGCCGAAGAGGTCCATTTCCCAGCCGGCATCGAAACCCATCTGGTAGAGATTGCCGGTTACCGTCACGGGCCGGCTCGCTGATCCCGGAGTCCGGCTGCGGGTGAGGGATGCGCTGGCATTTGCCGCCGGGCCGAGATCCGCCCCGGCGATGCCCAAGGAGGCGCGGGCCTGGCGGATTCGGCTTTCCGCCATGCGCAGGTTTAGATTGGCCTGCATACTCCGCTCCACCAGGGAGGTGAGCTGGGGATCATGGAAAATCGTCCACCACTGGGCCAGGTTCCGCTCCTCCGGGGATGCGGCTTTGGGAGCCGGGGGTTGCCCCAGCCACTGGGAGGAAACCTTTGCCGCCGGGCGTTGGAAATCAGGCCCCATCATGCAGCTGGCCAGGAGGGGCAGGCAGAGGCAAAGGGCCAGGGAGGTCCGGGATGCGGTGCGGTGCGGACGAGGGATCATGGGGTTACTCCTTGAAATATGGGCCGGAATGGCGGGCCGGTTGCCTTTATTCATAGCGCAAGGCCTCGATTGGGTCAAGGCGAGAGGCCTTCCAGGCCGGGTAAAATCCGAAGATGATCCCCACCCCGGCCGAAACCAGCACCGCTGCGGCGATGGCCGCGGGCGAGGTCTCCACCGGCCAGTGGAGCAGGAATTTCACCAGCAGGGAGCCGCCATGGCCGAGGATAATGCCCATGGCCCCGCCGGTGAGACAGAGGACCACCGCCTCCACCAGAAACTGGCGGAGGATGTCGCGTCCCCGGGCGCCGACGGCCATGCGCAAGCCGATCTCCCTGGTGCGCTCGGTAACGGAAACCAGCATGATGTTCATGATCCCCACCCCGCCCACCACCAGGGAGATCATGGCCACGGCCAGCAGCAGGTTGGTCATCAGGGTGGTGGTGGTGGAGAGGGTTTTGGTGAGTTCGGCCATGTTGCGGATGTTGAAATCGTCCGGGTCATCGCCGCGAATGCGATGCCGTTCCCGGAGAACCCCGGTTATCTGTTCGATGGCCATGGAGATCTCCCCGGAATTGTTGGCAGCGGCCATGATACTGTCGATATTGGCGAAGCGCACCGGCATGGGATTGTCGGCCTGCTGGGCGGCGGACTGTTCGGGGTAAAGGGTGCCATGGGTCGCCGGGTAGAGATTGCTCAGGGTGTTCACCGAAGTGCTGGCCGTGGCATCGGTGCTCTGGTTGGAGGTGGAGAGGCTGGCGCCGGTGACCCGGTATTTGATGGTGGTCCAGGGCGCGAGGATGACATCGTCCTGATCGAAGCCCATCATGTTGGCGCCCTTGGGGGTGAGCACCCCGATCACCCGGAAGGCGATGTTCTTGATCCGGATATCCTTGCCCAGGGGGGAAGCGCCCTCGAACAGCTCCCGAACCAGGGTCTGGCCCAGAATGCAGACCCGGTTGCCGTTCAAGACATCCCGTTCGCTGAAGGGCTCGCCCTCGGCCAGGATGGACCAGTTCTGCACTTCAAGATATGCCGGGGTGGTGCCGTAGATGGCGTTGGGCACCCAGTTGCGGTTGCCGTACACCACCTGGGTCCGGGCGCGGACCATGGGCGTGGCGTTGCGGATGGCCGGGCATTCCCGCAGAATGGCCTGGCTGTCTTCCGGGGTCAGGGTGGTGGTGGAGCCCGCCCCGAAGGAGACCCCGCCGCTGGAGGCGGTGCCGGGCTGGATCACCAGGACGTTGGCCCCCATGCTGGCGATGGTTTTCTTGAGGGTTGCCGAGGAGCCCGCGCCGATCTCCATCATGGCGATGACCGCGCCCACGCCGATGACGATGCCCAGGGTGGTGAGCATGGCCCGCATGGGATTGCGGCGCAAGGCTCTAAAGGCGGTGCGGGCGGTGGCGTAGAGTCTCATGGCGCGCCTCCTCCCGGGGTTTCCCGGCCTGATCCGGCAGGGGCGGCGTCAGCCAGAATCACCCCGTCATCCATGCGGATCACCCGTTTGGCGTGGCCGGCCACCTTGGGGTCGTGGGTCACCATGATGATGGTGATGCCGTCCTCGGTGTTGAGCCGCTCGAACATCTGGAGCACCTCTTCGCTGGTCTTGGAATCCAGGTTGCCGGTGGGCTCGTCGGCAAAAAGCACCGGCGGGCGGTTGATCAGGGCCCGGGCGATGGCCACCCGCTGCTGCTGGCCGCCGGAGAGCTGGGAGGGATAATGGCCCAGCCGGTCGGCAAGCCCCACCCTCGCGAGCATCTCCGCGGCCCGTTTCCTGGCCTCGCGTTCGCTCAAGTTTTCGGCGGTGTAGGAGAGCGGCATGGCCACATTGTCGATGGCGCTGGTCCTGGCCAGCAGGTTGAAGCTCTGGAAGACGAAGCCCAGCTTGCGGTTGCGGAGCATGGCCCGTTCGTCGCTGGAGAGCTTGGAGATTTCCTGGTTGTCCAGCCAATATTCGCCGGCACTCGGCCGGTCCAGACAGCCCAGGATGTTCATCAGGGTGGATTTCCCGGAGCCGGACGAGCCGGTAAGCGCGAGCAATTCCCCCTGGCGGATGGCCAGGGAGATGCCCTTCAGCACGGGCACGGCGATGTCGCCCATCTGGTAGGTCTTTTCGATGGAGCGCAGTTCGATGAGTTCCATGGCTGCTCTACTTGGCTTTGGTGCCCTTCTTGCCGGCGCCGAATTGTGGGGTGAAGGGGTTGGCGCCCCCGGTTTTGCCGGAATCCGGCAACCGTATCCCGGTGATTGCCTGCATCCCCTCATGCAGCTCCGCACCCTCCACCACGGTGTTGGTGCCGTCGCTGGCCCCGGTCCGGACCTCGATCCGTTTGGGCTTCTGATTCTCGTCCAGCACCCAGAGAACTCCGGTGTTCTTGATGCCGGCCTGGCCCTGGGCCGAGGCTGGTCCTTTGCTCCCCTTTATCCCGTCTTGTTTCGTGGCGCTCTCGGCCTCGCCCTCCTTGGTTGGCGGGCTCCAGCGCAGGGCCGCGTTGGGCGTCTGCAGCACATTGCCGACCTGCAGCAGCTGAAACTGGACATTGGCGGTGAGGTACGGCAGGAGACGGCCGTCACTGTTGTCGGTGGCGATCTCCACCGTGTAGGTCACCACGTTCTGGGTCATGGAGGCGTTGAGCCGGACCTTGCCCACCTTGCCATGGAAGGTTTCGCCGGGGAAGGCGTCCACCGTGAAGGTTACCGGCAGGCCGGGGTGGATTCGGCCGATATCCGCCTCGTTCACCGCCACCCATACCTGGATGCGGGTGAGATCCTTGGCCAGCAGGAAGAGGCTCGGGGCGCTGAGGCTCGCCACCACGGTCTGGCCGGTGTTGACCCTCCGGTCGATGATGATGCCCTTGACCGGCGAGGTGATGGTGCAGTATTCGAGATTGCGTTGAGCGCGCAGTAATGCCGCCTCGGCCAGGCGGATTGCCGCCTCGCTCTCCGCCACCAGGGCCAGCGCGGTTTTATAGGTGGATTCGTAGGATTCGTAGCTCGATTGCGACAAGGCTTCTGAGGGGCCCAACTGCTTGGCCCGGTTCCAGTTCTGTTCCGCCAGGTTCAAATCGGCCTTGGCCTTCTGCAATCCGGCCTTGTTCGAGAGAAGCTGGGCCTGGGCCTGGGCCAAGTCCGCGGCGTAGAGCGAGTCGTCGATGCGGGCCAGCACCGTGCCTGCCTCAACCACGGAGCCGTAATCCACGGGCTTTCCCTTGCTGTCCTTGCCAAAAGAGACAATCCGTCCCGCCACCTGGGCGCCGACGTCGATGACCTCTTCCGGTTCCACGGTGCCGGTGGCGCTGATGGTAACCCGCAGATCCCCGCGCTTGATCTCGGCGGTCCGGTAGGGGATGGCTGTTTCCTGGCTGCGGGTATGCTGCCAGATGGCCACGCTGCCGAGCAGAAGCACGGCGATCAGGACAATAAGGGATTTTTTGCCCGGCTGTTTCATGAGCCAACCTCGTTTTCTGATTGTTGCGCATCCCGGAGGCGAAGCGCCCGGATACCGGCAAGGCTGAAGCGGGTGACATGCTCGGCCAGCTGTTGCACATCTTCGAGCAGCGGTTCAAGATCGGTGAGGGGGAGACCCTGGGCACTCTTGCTGCGACGGGCGTGGAGCAAGGGGCCAAAACACTGGGCGCGGATACTCATGGTGCAGAGCTGCACTTCGTGCTCGCCGGGCTCTTTGTCCAGTAATTCGCCGACCAGGAGGGCAAGGCCCTTGAAGATCGGCTCCACCGATTCCTGCATGGCCTGGGTCAGCAGGCCGGTGGGGCTTGCCACCTCCTTGTGGCAGATGTCAAATTCATGGCTTTTCGGATCGATGATCCGCCGCATGATCGCAAGGATCCGCCCGCGCAGCCGTTCTTCCGCCGGGGCCCCGGCCGGGATTCCTCCGTCGAGGGGATAGGCTGTCAATGACTGGTTGAAGGCATAACGCCAGCTTTCCACATACAGGGCTTCCTTGCTGCCGAAATGGTAGCTGACCGCAGCGGTGTTGGCCTTTGCCTGTTGGCAGATCTCGGCGATGGTCGCCTGGCGAAAGCCTTTGGCGGCAAAGATCTTGCCTGCGGCCGCCAACAGGTTCCGGCGGGTTTCCTGGCCGTCGCTTCGCTGTTTTCTCATGGAGAGATCCTTTTTCAAATAAGTTAAATGTATATTTGACTTATTTGCTTGACCGCGTCAAGGGGTTTTTGGGGTTGGCTTTTCTCCGGCCATACTTTGTTGAAATCGCAAAAAAAAACGCGATTACAACGGTTATTGCTACGCCACTTCGTTGCCGGTGTTACGGACCTTTGACCTTTTTCCTTTTTGTGCGAGTCCATCATTTTTTGAAACAGTGCCGGGAATGTGTTACAGAGGGTGGATGCATACCCAACCAAAACAACCGGCAACCGGCAGGTCCGAGCCCATCCTGCCAAAGGGAGGAAAAACCGATCTGCGCGACCTTACCCCGGATCAACTGGCCGAGTATGTCGTAGGCTTGGGTCTGCCTGGCAAGCGGGCCCGGCAGATCTTTGCCGGACTGTGCCGGCCCGGGGTGCTCGATTTTTCCCAGCTTGGGATCAGCCGGGAGGTGACAACGCTCCTGGCCGGTCACGCCGTTATGAGCAATCTTGCCCCAGCCGTTGTTGAAAAATCGGCGGACACCACCGAGAAGTTCGCCTTCCGGCTTGCCGACAACGCAATGATCGAGAGCGTGCTCATCCCCGAGGACGGCCGCCATACCCTGTGCATCTCCTCCCAGGCGGGTTGCGCCATGGGCTGCCGCTTCTGCCTCACCGGGAGCCGGGGCTTTGTCCGCAACCTGCGCCCCGCTGAGATCGTGGGCCAGGTGCTGGCCGTGATGACCCACATGGTTGCGGGCGGGATCAAGCGGGCCACGCCTCGGGAGCTGCTCAACAACCTGGTCTTCATGGGCATGGGCGAACCCCTGGCCAATTACGACAATTTGTTGGATGCGCTCAAGATCCTCATGGCTGACCACGGCCTCGGCTTTTCCGAGCGGCGGATCACGGTCTCCACCTGCGGCATTGTGCCGCGCATGGACGATCTGGGCAGGGACATCCGGGTCAACCTGGCCGTGTCGCTGCACGCCGCCGACGACGAAACCCGCAGCCGCCTGATGCCGGTGAACCGCACCCACGGGCTGGCATCGCTGCTCGCGGCCTGCCGCAGGTATCCGCTGGGGAACAAGAAGGTGATTCTCTTCGAGTACATCATGCTCAAGGGGATCAACGATTCCCTGGCCGATGCGCGATTGCTGGCGGAAAAGCTGCAGTCCATCCCCAGCCGGATCAATCTGTTGCCCTACAACGGTTCCGGGGAGAGCGAATATGCCTGCTCCGGGGAGGCGGAGATCCTGGCCTTTCAGAAGGTGCTGCGCGAGGCGGGGTTCAATACCTTTATCCGGCAGAGCCGGGGCGCGGACATCTCCGCAGCCTGCGGCCAGCTGGCAGGCAAGGGTTAGAAGGCTTGCCTAAAGGTGCAGCGGCGGCAGAGGGGCTCGCTGAGCCGCCGCTGGGAAAAGCCGGTGCGCATGGCCACGGCGCGGGGGCTGGCGCAGATTTCTGCCAAGGATTGCGCATGGATGTTGCCCAGGGGGATGTCCGCCTCACCATCGAGGCAGCAGGGCGCCACAGTGCCGTCCACCAGGATGGCGACATGATCCCGCAGCCCCCGGCAGGTCCCTGTGCCGCCCAGATCCGGGGCTGGTCCATGGGGCCAGGTGAAGCGACCGTTCTGGCTCAGGAAAATTCGTGGGGCCAGGGTGATGCCGTGGCCGGGGGTTGGCTCGGGGCCAAGAGACTCCGGCAGGGCAAAAAAAGCCGTGATCCGGTTGAGAATGCGCTGATTGTGGCCGTTCCCTTCTGCCGCGGAAAGATTCCAGAGGCGGAGGCTGATGAAAAGCGGGGTGTGCATGGCCTCTTGAACAAAGGCAAAAATTCCGGCCAGCGCGGTTTCCCGAGGGCCGTCGGGCAGTTCGGCAAGACCGTGCAGGGAGATGTTGACCTGGCGCAGGGCCTGGCTGGCCAGCAAAAGTCCCTGGCGCTGGGGCAGCAGGGTGCCGTTGGTGGTCAGGTTGACCTTGAGGGTATGCTCTTGGCAGAGGGCGAGGATCTCGCCGAGTTCCGGGTGCAGCAAGGGCTCGCCCAGCACGTGCAGGGCGAGGTGATCGGTGTGGGCCTCTATCTTATCGAGGATGGCGCGGAAATCCTCCGGTCGCATGAAGGCTTTGGCTCGTTCGCTCCGGTGGCAGAAGCTGCAGGAAAGATTGCAGCGGTTGGTGATCTCAAGGTATATTTTCTTGAATTTTTTCAATGCCTGCGGGATCAATCAAAAATTTCGATGTCGCCATGTTTGCATTCGGAGCAGCGGAGCATGGGGTCGATTTTTGTAAAGGCCACGCGCCAGCCCTCTTTGGTGATGGTCTCGGCGAACTCCTTTTCACATTCGGAACAGAGCCAGCGGTCGCCCTGTGGCGTGACAAATAGTTTCATGCTTTTCACCTGGATGCGAGGGGTAATGAGAGTATCGCCGGTTGCGGCTTCGCGGCGATGGTGTATTCTTGCTTGGCAACATAGTTGAAATCGGGGATTGCGGCAAGAGGGGAGCTTTTTCTTCTTTTGCGTGCCCAAAAGAAGAAACAAGAAAAGGGCACCCCAACCAGTCCTGGCGCTACGGGCTTCCCTTACTTCTCGACGAGGGCGGGACGCGGAAAAACTCGGGCTTCGCCCTCAAACAGTTCCCGCGTCTTTTTCCGCCCCCGTCTGCGAGGCGCGGCAGGACAAATGGGGGAGGGAAAATCCCATTGGCACGCAGCCGAGCACCTGAGAGGCTGCCGAAAAGGGGATTTGCACTGTTTGAGCGAAGCGAGTTTGCAAAGCCCCGGCAGCATCGAGGAGCGCAGGGCATCCCGCCAACGGCGGGACAAGAGACACAGGGGCCTTTTCTTTGGTTCGTTTCTTTGGGCAAGCAAAGAAATGAACAGAAAGAATAAAGCTGGCTGCTGAGATTGATTTGTAATCAAAAAAGGAATAATCCAAACATGGCAGCAAAGAAATTCTACGCAATCCTGGCCGGGCGGGCGCCTGGCATCTACGATAACTGGCCCAAGGCCCAAGCCCAGGTCATCGGCTTTCAGGGCGCCAGATTCAAGGGTTTTGCCACCCGGGCCGAGGCCGAGGCCTGGCTGCAGAACCCCACCTCAGGCCAGGGCGGGCCGGGCAGCGGGAAAAGTCCTGCGAAGGCCACTCCGCAGGATGGCGGGGATACCTCCCCCCGCGACGGCGTGGTCTCCATCTACACCGACGGCGGGGCCCGCTACAATCCTGGTCCTGGCGGCTACG
>JAJZRF010000018.1 GCA_021847425.1 Deltaproteobacteria bacterium
TGACCCGGCCAACCGGAATAATGACAAAACGGGACAAACACCAGTACACGGCAAGACAAAGGGCCAGCACCGCGCAGCCGATGGCAAGAAGGATCACAATCCCCAGCCGCCAGGAGGCCGCTGACAGCGCATCCTGCGTGGCCTGAACCTGTTGTTCGATGCGGCGGGAGACTTCCGCGGAGTTTTTCGCAACCCCGGCAAAGCTCAGGCCCACCTCGACAAAACCGATGGTCTTGCCCTCGAACACGATCTCCTTGCGCAGGGTTTCCTTGGCTTCCTCCTGACCCTTGGCCTGGGCAAGGACATTCTTGTCCTTGCCGTAAAACACCACGGAAACAACATCCTTGTCATTTTTGGCGTTGGCGGCAAGCCTGGTCATGGAATCAAAATCATACCCGACGATCAAGGCCGATCCTGTCTGGGCCAGAAGAGCGGCAATGGACTCCCCCTTCTGCCGCAACTCCCCGGCCAGCAGCTTTTCCTGCTCCGCCTGCTCGGACTTCAGCCGGTTGATAAACTCCTCCGCCTGTTTGCCCTGGGAGTGGCTGGCAGTGTAAATAGCCACCACCGCCAGCACTCCCATCAATACCTGCGCCAGGATAGAGACGATGAAAATAAACCTGGCGGCAATTCCTCTATTTTTCGAAACCATTCACGATCCCTCCCGGATTGCCTAGTTGGCAAAGGCGCCGTACTTGAGCGCCTTCAGGCATTCCCGCACGCTTTTGAAATCGGCAGGCGGCGCCCAGCCCAGGATCCCGGCTTTTTTTGCCGCATCGGAATCAGGCTTCTCCGCGATGAGGGCTGCGGCGAGCTTTTTGGCCTTGGCCCCATCAACATGCTTTACCACGGCCATGGGCCATTCTGGGTACAACTCGGTGCTGTGCACATAGGGGAAGCTGTCTTTGATCTGGTTGATGATCCTGAAGTCGGACATGGCGATCTTGCCTTCCTTTGTCATGGCTTCCAGGGTATCGCTTCGAACCGTGCCGGCATCCATGGCCCCATTTTTCACGGCCAGAACCACATTGTCATGCTTGCCGCCTTCCCTGAATTCGGCAAAATCCTTCTTGTAATCGATCCCGTTCTGGAGCAGAAGCCGCAAGGCCATCTGACCACCGCCAAAGGAGGAGGACTTCACCACCATGAATTTTTTGCCCTTCAGATCGGAGAGAGTATGGATGGGACTATCCTTGCGCACGAAGATCACCCCGCCGAACTCCTTGACCGGCTTGCCTCCCGCCGAGTTGACCTGCATGGCGATGGCCTTGATGCCGTAGAGTTTTTCCATCTCCACATAAAAAGCGGAGTTCGCCAGCACAAAATCGATCTTGCCGTCTTTCACCATGGGCTCAATGGCGGCAAACTCGAGGGGCACAATGGTAACCGGCTCTCCCATCTTGCTGGTGAGATACTCCCCGGTTGCGGCCCATTCCTCCATGACCTTGGGCGCTCCCCGCAGGGCCAGGACCCCGATCTTGATCTCCGCCTGAGCCCCCGCGACAAACATGACGCTGGCCAGCAGGGCCAAACACATCATCCCGATCCTCTTCATGCTGCTTCCCATAACACCTCTCCTTGCTGTATTGTTTCATGCTTTTCCCCGGATAATCCGGGCTCCCAGACAGCCAACGACAAGGAACCTTCCGGCACAAACCAATGGCCACGCGCCGGAAGATAAAATATAGGCAACACCTCTCACCTGGGATTTATTGTATAATTTTCAAAAAGATACTGTCAAAGGCTATTATCCTTTTTAATCTTCTTCAGGGATCATTGCCGCCAAATATCTTTCTGAAAAACTTTTGCCCGGATGCCGCCGTTGCCGGGCAAATATTCTGCGCACTCCGCGAAGCAGGCCTTTGCCTTGGGCTCTTCAGCCGTTATCGTTTTGCAAAATGCCCTGAAAAATGAAACCATTAGAAACAGCTGGGAGGGGAGATATTCTCCATCAACGGCAGAGGCTCAAATCTTGAATTTTTCCAGACGATAGATCAGAACATGACGCGGGATCTTGAGCAGGCGGGCGGCCTCGGAGCGATTGCCATTGGCTTTGCGCAGGGCCTTTTTAATCAGACCCTGCTCCACCGCCTCCAGGGAAAGCCCCGCCTCGGGAATTTCCGGAATCCCGTTTGCCACTGCCGACTGGGCCGCAGACGTAAGGTGGAGATCATCCGCCTCGATGCGCAGCCCCTTGCGCAGGATAACCGCGCGCTCGACAATGTTTTGCAGCTCGCGGATATTGCCGGGCCAGGAATGACCCTTGAGCCGGGCCAAGGCCCCGGCGGAAAATCCCACCCCGGCGGGAGCGCCCAGCTTAAGGAGAAAATGGGCAACCAGGCCCGGAATATCCTCCCGCCGTTCCCGCAGGGGCGGGAGATGCAGGAGAATAACCCCCAGACGGTAGTAAAGATCCTCCCGAAAGGTTCCCTGACCGATGGCCGAGTACAAATCACGGTTGGAAGCGGCAATCAGGCGGACATCCACCGCCTCCGGCTGGTCCGCGCCAACCGACGCCACCACCCTCTCCTGAATGGCGCGGAGCAACTTGGCCTGCAAGTCCAGACGCAGCTCACCGATCTCATCAAGAAACAGGGTGCCGCCGGCCGCGGATTGAAAACACCCCTTGCGGCTGCTCACCGCCCCGGTAAAGGCGCCTTTGACATGGCCGAAGAGTTCGCTTTCCAGAAGATTCTCCGGAATGGCGGCACAGTTCACCGCCACCATGGAGCCCTGCGCCCTGGGACTGTGCTGATGGATGAGCCTGGCCAGCACCTCCTTGCCGGTGCCGGATTCGCCGGTAATCAGAACGGTGGCCTCGCTGTTGGCCGCCCGCCTTGCCGTGTCAAGCAACTCGGCCATAGCGGGGTTGGCGGTTTCCATGCCCTCGGTGCCCGTGAGCCTGTCGACTTCGCCGCTCAATTGCTTTTTTTGTTCATGCAGCTGCCGCATCTCCAAGGCGTTCCGGCAGGAAAGCCGCAGGGCCTCACGATCAAAGGGCTTGGCCAAAAAGGTAAAGGCCCCTTCCTGCATGGCCTTGACCGCCAGCTCGATGGAACCGAAGGCCGTAATCACCAGCACCGGGGTGAAGGGCGATGCCTTTTTCACCGCCGCCAAAATCTGCAAGCCGTTCAGATCGCCCAGCTGCACATCGGTGATCACCAGGTCCGGGTCGTGCTTATGGAAAAGCGCCAACCCCTCCCGGCCAGAGGCTGCACCGAGCACGGCAAAGCCGGCGCTGCTCAGGTTGTACTCGGTAACCCGTCGCAGGCTGGCGTCATCATCAATCAAAAGAATCCGGGGTTTCATCGGATCGCCTCCGCCTCACCCTGTCTGACCAGGCCGGTGTCGTTTTTTAGAGGAAGCAGGATCTCGAAACAGGCCCCTCCTCCCGGACGGTCCATGGCCCGGAGACTGCCGCCGTAGCTTTCCACGATCTTCCGGCTGATCAGCAGCCCAAGACCCGTACCATCACTCTTGCCGGAATAAAACGGCTCAAAGATCCGTTCCTTTTCCGCCTCCGGAACGCCGGGCCCATCATCACAAACGGAGATCCGCCAGCCCCCGTCCGCGCTACTTTCCACCATGAGCCAGATATGCCCGCCGGGCAACACCGCGTCCAACCCGTTGAGACCAAGATTCAGGAGGACTTGGGAAAACTTGGCGCTTTCCACCAGCAGATGCTGGGCTTCACCATTTTCCGGCAGGATAAAGCGCGCCTGTTTTTCCTGCAGCTGCCTTTCCAGCAAGGCGGCAACGTGCCGGGCAACCACGGCCAGCGGCTCAAGAGCCTCTGCCTCTGCCCGCGCCTGGGGGTGCCCCTTGGAATAATGGAGTATTTCCTCCACCGTGTCGTGCAACCTGCCTGTTTCCTTGAAAAGGATGTCCACAAACTCCCTTTTTGGATGATCCCCGGGAAATTCATCGCGGAGGATTTCCGCCGTGCCTTTGATGGAAGCGAGAGGATTTTTTATTTCGTGGGCCAGGGAAGCGGAGAGCCTGCCAAGGGCGGAAAATTTCTGGGCTGCGGCCAGCCTGGTCTCCGCCTCGATGAGCTGGGCGGTTTCCTTCTGGAGCCGGGCATAGGATGCCTGGAGCTTCTCGGACAACTGCCGGTACCGTTCGCGCAGGCGGGTCTGCCGTCCGGAGATCACCCCGACCAGCAAACCCGCCGCGAGATAGAGGACAATTTCGGTCATCTCGCTTAAGTATGCCTGCGGCCCGCGACAAGCGTAGAGAAGAACATGGGGGATAAAAGCGATGGATGTGAGCACGGCCAGACCCAGACCGCCCGGCACGCCGAACCAGAGACCGCCAAGCACGATGGGGAAAAAACTGAGCCGCCGGTAGGTGTTGTGGTAATAGATAAGATCCCCGGGGGTAAAAAGATGGAGCAACCCGATGGCTACGACAGCGGCAAGCAAGCCGGTAAAAAGGAACTTACGCATACCGCCTCCGGAAAAAAATCGCGACTGATTGCCCGGGCTGTTGAGACACCCCGTTTTCCGGCAGCCAGCGCCAATGCCGGGGAAGCATCGCCAATTCAAGCAGATACAACTTGCTGAAATTGCGAGGAAGTACAAAACTAATCTTCCTAACTCCAGAGGCAAAAAAAGCCGGGGATGACTTTTTTCAACAGCCATTGAGGGGATGTGGGGCGCCTCGGCAATAAAGGCAAAAAAAGGCTGTGGCCCTAGGATCGGTAATCCGCGTTAATCTTCACGTAATCCAGGGAAAAATCGCAGGTGTGGATCTCCTTGCGCCCCTGGCCGGCATGCAGATCAATGGTCACGATGAATTCCCGCTTCTTCAGGACGGCGGTGGCCTGTTCCTCCACACCCTTGCCCTGGCCAAGCCCCTCCCGCACCATGAAAATCCCGTCAAAGGCGATGTCCACCTGCCGCTGGTCAAACTGGGCGCCGGAACGGCCCAGGGCAGCGATGATCCTGCCCCAGTTTGCATCCTCGCCAAAGAAAGCGGTCTTGACCAGATTGGAGTTGGCCACGGTCCGGGCCGCCTGATCGGCTTGGGCTTCGGTGGCCGCGCCCTGGACCCTTATGGTCACCAGCTTGGTCGCGCCTTCCCCGTCCCGGACAATCATGAGGGCCAGTTCCTTGCACAGATCCTCCAGGACGGCAGCAAAGGCGGAGAGCGCCTCGGGCCGATCCTCGGCAATGGGCGGGTGTTCCGCCAACCCGTTGGCCATGAGCAGCACCGTGTCGTTGGTGCTGGTGTCGCCATCCACGGTTATGGCATTGAAGGTTTCCGCCACCGCTTTTTTCAGGATGCTCTGGAGCAAATCGTGGTCGACCTTGGCATCAGTGAGGATAAAGGAAAGCATGGTGGCCATGTTGGGCATGATCATGCCCGCGCCCTTGGCCAGGCCCAAAAGCTTGACCGGCTTGCCGTCGATAAAGGCGGTGCGCACCGCGATCTTCCGGAAGGTGTCGGTGGTCATGATGGCCAGGGCCACATCGCCAAGGCCCTCGGCGGAGAGATTCCGCGCCGCCTTGGGGATCCCCCGCTGAAAACAGGCCAGTTCCAGCTGCTGACCGATAATGCCGGTGGAGCAGACCTGCACCAGTTCCGGGGCGATATCCAGGGCATCGGCGGCCATACCCGTGGTCAACCGGGCCAGCCGCATGCCTTCCTCGCCGGTGCAGGCGTTGGCGATGCCGGAATTGACCAAAATGGCCTGGGCCTTACCGGTTTTGCAGCGCTCCATATCAAGGAGCACCGGCGCCGCCTTGACCAGGCTGGTGGTGAATACCCCGGCCACGGAGGCAGGCTTGTCGCTGACAATCAGGGCAAGATCGAGCCGGTCCTTGCCGCGGATTCCGGAGTTTACCGCCGCAGCCCTGAAACCCTGAACCAAAAAATTTTCTGAGGACATATCATTTCTTCCTGCCATTCTTGCCGCAGCACCGTTTGTATTTCAGCCCGCTGCCACAGGGGCAGTCGGAGTTGCGTCCTATCTTGTCTCCCTCGCGGGAGAACGGCTTGTGGGCATTATCCTCCTCATCGGCGCCACGGCTCAGCTGCATGGGCAGCCGCTGCTCCCGTTGCTCGCGCTCCAGTTCGGCCACCTCCTCGTCGCGCACCAGCTGGAGCCGGAACAGGGTGCTGACGGTCTGGGTCTTTACCGTGCCGATCATCTCCCCGAACATGTTGAATCCTTCTCTTTTGTACTCATCCAGCGGATTCTTCTGGCCGTAGCCGCGCAGGCCAATGCCTTCCTTCAGGTGATCCATGTTGAGCAGATGCTCTTTCCAGTGATGATCCACGATCTGCAGCAGAACAACCCGCTCCAGATGGCGCATGTTCAAATCGCCGATCTCCTGCTCGCGCTTGGCATAGCGGTCTTTCAACGCAACGAGGATCAGAGCGGCAAGGCCGGCGGAATCAAGATCCTTTTTCTCCTCCTCGCGCCACTCCCCGGCAAAGCCGAACAGGGCCGACAGCCTCTCGGAAACCCCGGACCAGTCCCACTCCTCCGAAGGGACCCGCCCATCAGCGAACTCGCCGGCCACCATGTCGGCCAGCCCCGGGAGCATCTCGATCACAACCTCATGGACATCCTCGGAGGCCAGCACCTCGCGGCGCTGGCGGTAGATAACCTCCCGCTGCTTGTTCATCACATCGTCGTATTCGAGCAGGTGCTTGCGGATATCGAAGTTATGCCCCTCCACCTTGCGCTGGGCGTTTTCAATGGCCCGGCTGATCATGGTGTGCTCGATGGGCTCGTCCTCTTCCATGCCCAGCTTGTCCATGATGCCGGAGATGCGGTCGGAGCCGAAGATCCGCAGCAGATCATCCTCCAGCGAGAGATAGAAACGGGAGGAGCCGGGATCGCCCTGACGCCCGGAACGGCCGCGCAACTGGTTGTCGATCCGGCGGCTCTCATGACGGCTGGTGCCCAGGATGTGCAACCCGCCCAATTCTGTTACCCCCTCACCCAGCTTGATGTCGGTGCCCCGGCCCGCCATGTTGGTGGCGATGGTCACCTTGCCCTTCTGTCCGGCGTCGGCAACAATCTCGGCCTCCTTCTCATGCTGCTTGGCGTTGAGCACCGCATGGGGAACTCCCTCCTTCTTGAGCATGGCGGAGATCTTCTCGGAAACATCGATGCTGATGGTGCCGACCAGCACGGGCTGGCCCTTCTTGTGCAATTCCTGAATCTCCCGGATGATGGCGCGATCCTTGGCCTTGGCGTTTTTATAGATGACATCGGCATAATCCTTGCGGATCATGGTGTTGTGGGTGGGGATGATCACCACATCGAGATTGTAGATCTTCTTGAATTCCGCAGCCTCGGTGTCCGCGGTGCCGGTCATGCCGGAGAGTTTTTCATACATGCGGAAATAATTCTGGAAGGTAATGGAGGCAAGGGTCTGATTTTCCTGCTCCACCTTGACCCCCTCCTTGGCCTCCAGGGCCTGGTGCAGACCATCACTGAAACGACGGCCCTCCATGGCCCGGCCGGTAAACTCGTCCACAATCACCACCTGGCCGTCCCGCACCAGATAATCCACGTCCCGCTTGAAAAGCACATTGGCCTTCAAGGCCTGGTTCAGATGATGCAGCCACTCGATATTCCGGGGATCATAGAGATTGTCCACGTTGAGCAGCTTTTCGCCCAAGGTCACGCCCTCGTCGCTGAGCGAAACGGACCTGGTTTTTTCATCCAGGGTGTAATGCTCGTCGGCTTTGAACTTGTGGATGATCCGGTTCACCCGTTCGTACAGCTCGGTGGACATCTCCGCGGGCCCGGAGATAATCAGGGGGGTTCTTGCCTCGTCAATGAGGATGGAGTCCACCTCGTCGACAATGGCGTAGTTGAACTCGCGCTGGCAGAATTCCTTGAGGTCGAACTTCATGTTGTCGCGCAGATAATCAAAGCCGAATTCGTTGTTGGTCCCGTAAGTAATGTCGGAGGCGTAGGCCTCCCGGCGGGCCGCATCATCCATGTCATGCAGGATGGAACCAACGCTGAGGCCGAGAAAGCGGTAGAGCTTGCCCATCCACTCGGCATCGCGCCGGGCCAGATAATCGTTGACCGTGACCACATGCACGCCGCGACCGGGAAGGGCATTGAGATATACCGCCAAGGTGGCGGCCAGGGTTTTTCCCTCGCCGGTTTTCATCTCGGCGATCTTGCCCTGATGGAGAACCATGCCGCCTATGAGCTGCACGTCGAAATGACGCATGCCCAAGACCCGCCAGGCCGCCTCCCGGCAGACGGCAAAAGCCTCGGGGAGCAGACTGTCAAGGGACGCTCCGGCAGCGAGCCGCTCCCGGAAAAGCCCGGTCCTCGCCGCAAGAGACCCATCATCGAGCTTTTTGATCTCGGGCTCCAGCTGATTGACCGCCGCAACCATGGGTTGAATGCTTTTAAGAACCCGCTCATTTTGGCTGCCAAAAACCTTTTTTAAAACAGAACCGAACATATTGCCACTCCAGGAGGTCAACACCGCCAGCATGCCCCAAGGCACACTCCGGCGCCATCAGCGTTATTTTTATTTTTCCCAGACCAGGGCTTCTTCGTTGCAATCCGGGAATTTCGGACATTGAATACAATCACTCCACACCTTGTGGGGGAGCTCGTTCTTGTCAATATGCCTGAAGCCGAGCCGCTCAAAGAAAGCGGGCTGATAGGTCAGGGTAAAGACCCTGGTAATGCCGAAATGATCCGCCTCGGCCAGACAGGCATCAACCAGCTGCCGGCCAAGCCCCTGGCCCTGGGCCTCTTCCACCACCGCCAGGGAACGGATCTCCGCCAGGTTCTCCCAGCAGACATGCAGGGCGCAGATCCCGAGAATCCGGGCGGAGGAGGAATCCCCCGCCCCCTCCTTGACAAAAACCTTGAAATCCCGCAACTGGTCGTACAAGGAACTCAAGGAACGGCCCAGCAGCAGACCCTTGTCGGCAAAATGCTGCAACAGGGCATACATCACTTTCACATCGTCCATTCTGGCATCACGAATCATGACGACCTCGTAAAAAGAGAAACAATCCACATGTCCGTAACACTGAATAAAAGGGTACAAGGCAACAACCGTTGTAATCGCGGCTTTTTGCGATTTCAACAATCATGACGATCTCTCACCTTTTCCGGCACGCCCGGCTGGACGAAACCCGTTTGTTCTACCATATAACCGCCCACAAAGAAAAAGATTCAGGGTGTCTGGGCAGGGGCAGAGGCAGGGGCCTGCCCAGGGAGCCGGGAAGCTGGCAACAGGGCGATATAGGCCTTGACCTTTTCCTCTTTTTCCAGCTTGGCAACGAGTTGATTGGCATCATCCAGCTTATCAAACTTGCCCACATAGATCCGGACAAAAGGATCATCCTTGTCGTCGGGCGAGATGGAAAAAGCATCATAGCCGCGGCTGCGCCACTGCGCCACATCCTGTTGCGCCCGGTCCTGGTCACGAACGGCGGAGACCTGAATGGCAAAAAAAGAAGGCTCGGCCTCGGCCCATTCCGTTTCCTGGGGAGGGGGTGCGGACGATGGCGCGCCTGCTTCCGGCGCCGCATTTTCCTTCGGCCCGGAAGAGGCGGCAGGTTCAACGGCGGCAGGCTTTCCCGGGTGCAGCGCCCCGGCAAGCTTTGCCAGCGGAGATTTTTCCTCCCCCGGGGTCGGCTGAAGAATGGTCTGTCCGGCCCAGATGCCGATGATGAACATCCAGAAAAAGATGCAGCCGGTGACCAGGGTCAGGCTGAACATCCCCAACAACCCCAGCTCAAAACGAATAACAAATCTGCCTTGCTTTTTCGGTGCGGTCATACGCGGATTCTCCGTTGCCGGGCAACACCGGGGCAACGCCTCCTCATGCTGATCTTTAAGGGCCATTACGAAGCAAGTGCTTTCTTGACCATCGCCGCTGGCACTGCTTCGTTACGGCTCTTTATGCGTTTTGCTATCCAACCGGCGACATTATTGGTTAAGCAGCGCAAACGGCAACGGCTTACAGGCATGCCCCAGCGCCCTACATGGATTCCGGGGCGCTCACCCCAATCAGGGCAAGGCCGTTTCGCAAAACAACCCGCAGCCCCATGGCCAGCCAGAGACGAGCCCGGCTCAATTCTTCATCCTCGGAAACAATCCGGTGCTTATTGTAGTAACTGTGGAACTGTCCGGCAACATCCTGGAGATAAAAAACAAGCCGGTGCGGAGCCAGATCAAGGGCCGCGCCCTCCACCAGACCGGGAAAAGCAGCCATGGCCTTGAGCAGCTGGGTTTCGTCATCCAGGGTGAGCCTGTTAAGCGGCGCATCCGCCAAGCTCCCCAGGACAATACCCTTGGCCTCGGCCTGCCTGCGGATGCTGTGCAACCGGGCATGGGCGTACTGGACATAGTAGACCGGGTTTTCCTGGCTGGTCTTGGTGGCCAGGTCCAGATCAAACTCCAGCTGGCTGTCCGCCTTGCGCATGAGAAAAAAGAAGCGGGCCACATCCGGGCCGACCTCGTCGAGCAGTTCGTCCACCGTGACGAAATTGGCCTTGCGGGTGGACATCTTCACCTGCTGCCCGTCGCGCAGCAGGGTGACGAACTGGTGCAGGACCACAGTCACCTTGGCCGGATCATAGCCCAGAGCCTTCACCCCGGCCAGCACATCCGGCACCGTGGCGATATGGTCCGAACCGAAGATATCGACCATCCAGTCAAAGCCGCGCCGGAATTTCTCCCGGTGGTAGGCCATGTCCGGCAACCGGTAGGTCGGCTCGCCGGTGGACTTGATGATCACCCGGTCCTGGGGCAGGTCAAACTCGGTGCCCCTGAACCAGACCGCGCCGTCCTGATCGTAGGCCAGCCCTTTTTCCCGCAGGGCGGCGACCACATCGTCAACCAGGCCGTTTTCGTAGAGGGAATGCTCGTTGTAGTAGTTGTCAAAGACAATGCCAAGACGGTGCAGAGTCCCGTTGATATCGTCAAAGATCACCCGCTCGGCCTTGTTCTTAAAGGGCGTGACATCCGGCTCATCCTTGAGGGAATCACCCTGCTCCGTGATGAGCGCCTGAGCAATATCCCGGATATACTGGCCCTGATAGCCGTCTTCCGGAAAGGTGAATGGCAACCCCAGCGCTTCAAGATACCGGGCCCGGGTGGATTCGCCCAGCACCCGCATCTGCCGCCCGGCATCGTTGTAATAATATTCCCTGGTCACCTGATGGCCGGTGGCGGCAAGCAGCCCGGCGATGGCATCGCCCAGAACCGCCTGCCGCCCGTGCCCGACGCTCAAAGGTCCGGTGGGGTTGGCGCTGACAAACTCGACCAGCACCTTCTTGGACTGCCCGATGTTGCTTCGGCCGAAGGTGGCATCCTGAGCGCAGACCTCGGGCAGCACCGACTGCCAGACAGACTTGTTGATGTAGCAATTGACAAAACCCGGCCCGGCGATCTCCACCCGGTCCAGCAGATCGCTATGGGGGGCAAGCATCTCCACCAGCTGGGCCGCAACGGCCCGGGGATTCTTCTTGTCTTTTCCAGCCACGACCATGGCCAGATTGGTGGCCAGATCGCCCTGGCCGGCGTGCTTGGGTTCGTCCAGGGAATACCCGCCCGCCGCGGCGGCAGACCAAAATCCTGCTGCAACCCCCTGGCTGAAACAGTGGTCTATCAATTTTCTGAGGCGTGTCTTGATCATTGTCTTTCTAATCCAGAAAAATATTTTTTGTTGAAATCGCAAAAAAACCGCGATTACAACGGTTCACATTTTGTAACTCTTTAATTTCGGAGTCTCGGCTTCGCCTCGCTTACCTGCGTTACGGACCTGTGACCTTTTTCCTTTTTTACGAGTCCATCATTTTTTCAACAGACAGAGTGTTTTATGGGTTCCTCGCTGTCAACATGGACCTGCCGGTTGCAGGACCCAAAAAGGCAGAGAATCTCATAATTGATGGTGTCGGACCAACGGGCGATCTCCTCGGCCCTGATTTCCCCGGCCCCCTGACACCCAAGCAACACCGCTTCATCCCCGACCTTGACTCCGGGAATATCCGTCACATCGGCCATGCAGGCATTCATGCAGATCATACCACGGATCGGGGCCCGCTGTCCTGCCAGCAGAACCTCGGCCTTGCCCGTCATTCTCCGCAGATAGCCGTCAGCATATCCCGCCGGCAGAACCGCCAGCCGGGTGGAACGCTCGGTCACATACCGGTGGCCGTAGCTGATCCCCTGCCCTGCCGGAACCTCCTTGACCTGAAGCACTCTGGTCGCAAAACGCATGGCCGGGCGGAGGTCCAGGGATGAAATTTCGTGCAGCCAGTCCGCCGGATAGCAGCCATAGAGGGAAATACCCGGCCGAACCAGATCACAGCGCATCCGGGGGTAGCGCAACAGGGTGGCCGAATTGGCAATATGCTTGACCGGCCCATCCCCACCGTCTTGCCCCCGGCTCAACAGCTCCTGAAACAACGCATACTGTTCTTCCGTAACGGCATCGCCTTCCATATCCGCCTTGGGGAAATGGCTTACAATTCCGGAGAGATAGAGGTTTGGAAACCGGCGCAGGGCGGCGATGAACGCCGCAAGTTCGTGGGGGAGAAGACCAAGACGCCCCATGCCGACATCGACCTTTATCTGCACCCCTTTCCGGCACCCAACCTTTACCGCTTGCGCACCAAGCGCCTCCACGGCCTCCAAGGTGTAAACCACGGGGGTGAGATCATGGGCCACCGCCTCCGCCGCCCCTTGCCGGTCAACGCCGAGCATGATCACGATCTGTCCGGTTATCCCGGCCTGCCGCAGCCGCACACCCTCTTCGATCTCGGCCACGCCAAAGGATGTGGCCCCTGCCTCGGCAAAGGTCTGGGCCGACGGGATAAGACCATGCCCATAGGCATCGGCCTTGACCACCGCCAAGATGCCCACCGCCGGGCCGACCAGTTTCCGCACCTGCCGGAAATTATGGCGCAGGGCGGCACAATCAACCTCCACTCTATTCCAGGTAGGTGTTCCCATATCAAGCAACCCGTTCCCTCAGCGAAGAGGCTTCCGCGCGTTCCACTCCTGCCAGATGAGCCTGCTCGACAACAGGAGGGCCCATCCGACAGCAACATATATAACACCGACAATCAGGGAAGGCACTGCGGAATTACGCAACAGACGTCCGCCAATCATCATGCAGACAACCATCCCCCACATCCGCCAGGAGTAGACCCCGCCAATACACATCCCATCCGGGCGCGCCACAATCCTGGCGATATTCTTCCGGGCCGCCCGGCCGATCACCAGAAACGCTTTCACCGTGCCGAGCCCCAGGGCCAGCCCCAGAAATATCCCGGACAGCGCCGGGTCCAGAAGATAGCCCCGCACCATCAGGTACAGGCCGATAAAACTCCACATCAGGGCGGCAACCAGGAGATTGGTGCGGGTGCTCGCCCCTGGCTTCAAACGCGCCAACCAACTCATGCTTTCTCCTCCCTCCAAGCCCGCCATACCATAACGAACCTCTCCCTCGCATGCAAATAAATAGGCCTATCCCCAATCGTGGGAATAGGCCTACACACTTCAGAGAATGTTCTGCAAGCCGTTTGGAAAACACCCTTGCCATTGCATTGGCAAGGACGGCAACAGTGTCAACGGCGTAAGAAGCGGAACGGCTTCTAAATTCTACATTACACCTCGGTGACGGTGATCGCACCCTCGGGGCAAACCTCTACACAGGTCTCACAGCCAAGGCATTCGTCGGCATTCACAGGTTCGGCCTTGCCGTCAACCATTTCATACACCTGCGCGGGGCAAGCGTTTACGCACTCTGCATCACCGGCGCATTTGTCCTTGTCAACATCAATCTGCCACATAGTACTTCCTCCATATAAGGTTAAAAAATTTTGATAAACAAGATCGCACTGCCACAAGAACGGGGCAGAATATCGAGCTCATTGCTTCCTGAAAAAGACAAAATTTTCCCTTTCCTCTAATGCACCAACATTTTTTTGTCAATAAAAAAGAACCTCCTCCGCCATCAAGGACGGCAAGAGGGAAAAGACGATTCAGGTTGACCAGTTTGCGCTGATCTTTTAGGATACCAGCCGTTGTTTTTTTTGCAGGCGTCTCCCCTGTATTATTCTTAAACTTGTCCGAAAAGGCCCATTTTATGAGCAGCAAACCAAAAATCAAGAAAAAGACCACCCCAAGCCCGGAACTCAAGGCCCAGAAAAACGAAGAAGCCATGATCGCCGGCATTTTGGAAGGAAGTCCCGACGGGATCGGGGTGGCGGTTATCCGGCTTGAATGCGGCTGCCGGAAGATGGCGGCGGTTGATTGCAAGGGGGAACCCGCCAGCAAGGTGATCATATACCGGGACGAAGCCGAAAGCATCTGCGATGCGTGCAAGAAGGACAACGGCGCCTTTGCCAGAGTGACCACCCAGTTCATCCACTGGCAGGAGCCGATGCCGGATGGCGCCACCAGAATGAAGATCGAGGCCAAGGTTCTCGGCACGTACACCAGCCATTGACCAACCCCGTGGCGGCGCTGGCAGGCTATTTGCCGCACACCCCCAGGTATTTTCCTTTGGTTTTCACGACCTGCCTGGTGGACTGTCCCTGGCCCTGGGTTGTCATGGTCATTGTGCTGTCCATGGTCTCGCCGGTATAAGTGGCGACCCCGTCTCCGGTCATTTTCATGCCTCCGTCGGTGCAAACGGTGCTCCAGTTGACCGTATTGCCCTTCCGTTCCATTTTGGTTGTCTTGCACTTGTTGTCGGTTTTCTGATCGGAGGCAGGGACCAGATCGTTCTTGGTGATACATTTCACAACCTTCGAGCGCATGCTATTTCCCCGGGTGGAAACCGACATTCCCGGAGGAAGCGTCACCCCCGGCGGCAGGGCGGGCATCTGCGGCATTCCTTCCATCTGCATCTCTGAACTGAACTCCCACTTTCCTTCACGGATACCATCCGCAGCGCCTGCCGCCCCCGTCAGAACAAAGACCGCCGAAATCCCCAGAACAATCACCTTCGTTCCCTGTTTCATCTGCACGCCTCCCGTTATGTTTTACAAATTGTCCGCCTGCGATCGGATAGAGCTCCAGTATGGCTGTGACAGAACCGCTTGTCAACACACGGCGCCAAAGGCCTTAACCCTGCATCAACCGATATTCCCGCGCCCTGGCCGCCAGGGCCGGAGCCCAGGATATGGTGCCCAGCGCATGGATGTGGGTGTACAATGCCAGGACGTTCTTGAACACCAGCCCATCCCGGCCGCAGGCAAACCCCACCCCCCGCTCCACCCGCAGGGCAAGCCGAGCAACCTCCCCGCCCCACTCTTCCACCCGGCTGTAACGGAATTCATGTCCCTTGATCTCGGTCCCCTCCGGATAATAGGGATTTTTCCCCTCGACCTTGAGCACTGTATAGCCATGGGCCTGGGGTTTTTTCATCAGCCCGAACCGCACCGGGAAAAGACCCACCAGGGGAAAGACCTCGTCGCCAAGCACCATGCTCTCCCCGAGATAAATCAATCCGCCGCACTCCGCGTAGATGGGCAGCCCGGCTTGGGCGGCTCTTTTCAGGGAACCCCTAAAGGAAGCATTGGCGGAAAGCGCCCGGGCGCTGGTTTCCGGAAACCCTCCGCCGATATAGAGGCCATCAAGCGTTGGCAGCTCCTTGGCGGTCAGGGCATTGATCTCCACCAGCTGAGCGCCGCAGCGGACGAGCGCCTCCAGGTTTTCCGCATAGTAGAACTGAAAGGCCGCATCCTTGAGGATGCCGATCCGCACCGAATCTTCTGCCCCCTGCCGCGCTGGTCGCGGCGCTTTCGGCTCACTGGCGCAGGGGGCCATCATCTTTTCTATCCCGGCAAGGTCAAGATAGCGCGCCGCCTTTTCGGCCAGGGTCTGCACCGCCGCCCCGGCTCCCGCATGCTCCGGGCAGGGGGTAACCCCCAGATGCCGCTGCGGAAAGGCGTCCTCCTTGGAACGGGGCATGGCCCCCAGAACCGGGATACCGGTGTACTGCTCCACCGCCTGCCGGACAAGGGCTTCGTGCCGGGGTGTACCCACCCGGTTTAAAATCACCCCACCGATTCTGACCTCCGGATCAAAGCGCTGGCAGCCCAGCACCAGAGCCGCCACGGTGCGGGTGGTCTTGGTACAGTCAACCACCAGCAGCACCGGCAGGTCCAAGGTCTTGGCAAGCTCGGCCGTGCTGAAGGTTCCTTCGGCATCAACCCCGTCATAGAGCCCCCGGTTCCCCTCGATGATGACCAGCTCCCGCCCGTGCACCTGAGTACGGAAAGAATGGTCGAGCGCTTCCGGGCTCATGAGGTAGGGGTCAAGATTGTAGCAGGGATAGCCGGCGGCCAGGGACAGCCAGCCTGCGTCAATATAGTCCGGCCCCTTTTTAAAAGGCACGACCTGCCGCCCCTGCCCGGCAAAAGCCGCGACCAGCCCCACCGCGACCACGCTTTTTCCAGAGCCGCCCCCCAATCCCGCCACCACCAACCCTTTTGCTGAATATCCATCCTCTGCGGCCAAAACCTTTCCTCCCCTAGCCATCGTCTGACCTAACTTTGCATTCTGATCGTCCCCTGCACAGAAAACCATCTGGCGCCCACGCTGTCAAGCGGTTGCGGCGGCCAGCCCGCAGCGATATCCGGGGACGGCAAAGATTTTGACGAAGTTTTCGCCATATGGTACCTTGGCCCACTTGCACACCGACGACGCCATGCTTATATATATCCCACTTTGGCTGTTTGCCGGTGCTTTCGGCCCAAGGTCTTTTTTTCTGAAGCGCCATCTGCTTTTCTCGAGATTACAAAGCGGATTTAGGAGCCGTTACGGAGTAAACATCGCCGTTGGCACTGCTCTTTCCTGACCATTCCGTTACGGCTCCTTATGCCGTTTTTACCATGTAAACGGTATGGTTATTGTGTTCTAACGGCTTACGATTTTCAACCATTTTGAAAAAAGAGGACGCCCCCATGCCTGCCCAACAGGAAGATCTGACCAAGATCATTGAAGAGCTTAAACAAAAGTGCGTTGAACTCCCGGACAATATCGTGGCCCACCACCATCTGGCCTTGGTCTACCGCAAGGCAGGAAGAACAAGCGATGCCATGCGGTCGCTCGAACGGTGCCTGGAAATCGATCCCCATGCCGTGGAAGCCCTCATCAACATCGGGGCCATGCATTTTGAGCAGGGCGAGCTGGACAAAGCATTGGCCGCAAACCAGGCCGCAGTGCAGGTCAATCCGGCGCTGGCCCAGCCCCATAACAACATCGGCCTCATCTGGCAACAGAAGGGCGAAAGCGACAAAGCCATCGCCGCCTATACCATGGCCACGATGAACGACCCGAAAATGCACATGGCCTGGATCAACCTGGCCTCGGCCCAGGTCATGGCCGGCAATTTTGAGCTTGCGGTCAAGGCCGCCAAGGAAGCGGTCAAGCTTGAACCGGATTTTCCCATGGCCCACAACAATCTCGCGGTGGCTCTCTATTACAACAAGGATCTACAAGCGGCAAAAAAGTCGCTGACCAAGGCGAAGGAACTCGGCTACGCGGTTGATCCGCGTCTTGTCGAGGCCATCGAGAGCGAGCTGTAATCATGGTAAAAGACGCACAGATAAAAACCCGGCCCTGGTGCCCGTTCTGCGGCCAGGATGTGGGCCGCCCCAAGGAACCGGTGCAGCGCAAGCTGGACGAATTCACCGTGGGCGAGTGCCAGTGCGGCGCGACATATACCTGCGACCCCACCGGCTTCAATGTGGGGGCGGCCATGGTCGAGGCCATAGTCCATGCCTGCGACGACAACTGGGATCTGGCCTGGGAACTGCTTCCCGACGAGGATTACCTCACGGGCCGGATCGACAATTACGACGAGCAGACCCACCAGGTATACGAAACCAAGAATGTCGATGGCCGCAAGGTGGCCGGGGTTCTCTATTTTGTCCGCCTCAACCGGGAGCTGGCCGACCTTGCCAACCGGCTCCACGCGGACAAAAATGCCAAGGGTAGCGCCCTGCTTGAGGCAGACCCGGCAAAAGACCTCCCGGCCATGGAACCGGCCCGCGACCCCAAACGAAAGAAAAAACGGGCCGATAAAACCACAGTTACCCGGATGGCGGCGGCCCAGGACATCGACGGCCTGGTTGACCTGGCCTTCGACGATCTCAAGACCTTGCGGTTCATCCAGCGGCTGCTCTACGACCCGGACGAGGGAAAACGGTGGCAATGCGCCCATATTCTGGGCCAGGTCTGCCGGCGGCTCTCCACCCGGAAACCAGGGGCGGTGAGCGACCTGCTGCACCGGCTCTACGAGGCCTGTTCCGATTCAGCCGCCACCCACTGGGGGCTGCTGGAATCCATCGGCTCCATCATTGCGGCGCGGGCGGACATCTACGGCGGCTTTGCCAGACACCTTCTCATGCACCGGGGAACTCCCTCCGGCAGGGTTCAGGTGCTGTGGGCCTTGGGAACCATCGCGGAAAAACGGCCGGACATTGTCCGCGCCACGCCGTTTTACAGCCTCTTCCCCTTTGTCACCCACCCGGAAGCAATCACCAGGGGCCATGCGGTCCGCCTCTTTGGCAGAATTGCCGCGACCGAGGTGCAAAGCGAGATTGAAAAACTGACCGGCGACCAAGCCGAATTAACCATTTACGAGCAGGGGCAACCCGTGCACACCACCGTGGCGGAACTTGCCAGGGAAGCGGTCGCCCGGCTGCACAAAGCAAAAGAGCCGAAAAATGACTGAACAAAAACAGGAAGCAAAAGAAGAAAAAAGCCAGGCTCAACTCGACTACGAGGCAGGCCAGGAATTCCTCAAGAACCTCGAGCCGGCCCAGGCGGCCAATGCCTTTCATAACGCACTCATCGCCTTTGAGCTCGAAGGCAATGAAAACGGCGTTGCCAACGCGGCGGACAAACTGGGCGATATCTGCGCGGCACGGGGCGATGTGGCAACAGCCCTGAGCCATTACGACCGGGTCTATGGAATCTGCCAAAAACACACGGACCGTTTCAGCCTGTTTTCCATCGAAAAGAAAAAAGCCAAACTCATGTACGACGCCAAGGAATACGACCAGGCCGTTATTCTCTATCTGGAGGTGCTTGACGAGTACAGCGCCCTGCGAAATCCCCAGGGCTCGGTGGATACGCTGGAGATTCTTGCGGAAATTTATCTGGCCAAGGGGGAAAAAAGCAAGGCGGCGGATGCGTACCGGACGGCAGCTTCGATTCACCAGAGCTTCAAGCACAGCCGTCATGCGGAACAGTTTCTGCAAAAAGCGGCGGAGGTCGAGAAGGACTGAAAAACTCGGGGAGTGTTCCCCATACAAAACAGCCTATTTTCCCCCGGGGATAATTAGGCGATCAGCAAAAGCGCTGAATGCCGACTGGTCAAGAATCACTGCGGCAATGGGCCAGCGCCTGCCGCCCTGTTCTTCTCCTGCCAGCTGGACGGAAAGGGTGTGGAGTATCCGCTGCAGGGAAGCAAGGTTGACCGTGGGATAGGATTTTCCCGGTTCGAATCCAGAAAGGCCGCAGACATGCCCCTTGCCATCAATCACCGTGGGAATTCCATACGTCCGGCAGTTTACCGGACGCGCCTCATAGCAGAGACAGAGTCCTTCCCCATCAAGAAGCGGGCACCTGATCCGGGCCACGGCCGGATCAAGGCGCGAAGCCATGACCTGTTCCCAAGCCTGCCTGGCCTCTTGCGCCGCAGCGGCTATCTCTCCCTGCACCGTCGTAGGGACCAAACGCCGCAAATGGGCCTGAAGATTGACTGCTTCAACCAGGGACACATCAAACACAGCGTGGCAGCAGTCCGCGCACCCCTTTCCACAGGTGATCGCCTGGGGATGCGCCTTGCGCACTGCCGCAAAGGCCTGGTCAATGGCGACAAAAAGCTTGTCCAAGTTGTGATGCATGACCAGTCCCACCTTCCCAAAAAGCCGACAGGCTCACCCTCTCCGGTTCCCCATCATAGCCGACTCCGTAGAATCACAAAAAAAAATGCAGAGGAATTCCTCTGCATTTTTCATATCCAACTGAAGAACAAATACTAGCGATGCTCTTCGTCCTTGGCCCGGCCTTTTGCAGCGTACATGGTGGTGCTGCCGCTGGACCAGAAATCCATCTTGCCTTCTTTTACCAGATCGTTGGCCGCGTTCTTCACGTCACGGGGCTTGGCGTCGGGATCGCAGGCATAAAAATCCTTAACATAGAGCTGGGGCTTAGGGGCAGTCATCGCTTTATCAAGGATGGCTGCTTTCAACTCGTCTTTGCTTAATGCCATGGTACTTACTCCTTTCAATAAGGGTTTTACGCAAGCACATCAACAATCAACAGAACAAGGCCAGCAGCTCACAAGGAAACTGCTGACCCTGATTCTAGTGAAGACCGTTCACATTACTTGATATGGCTGGTGAACTTGAACTGAGTGGTGGTTCTCCAGGTATCATAGGCCAGACGATAATCGTCAACGGACTTGATGGTGAACGGAATGCCGGTCTTTTCGAAAAATTTCTCCCAACCGATCCGGGCAGCCCACTCGCCAACCCGCTCGTACTTACGAGCGTCCTTGGCGTAAGTCTCAAGGATGTTCTTCACTGCGGCAACGGTCTCCGGCCACCGGGGCGGAGTGTTGGGCAGGAAGGGGATAACCAGCTTGGAAAACTTCGGTGTGGATCTGGAGTTGGAAACCTTGCCGCCAACCAGGATAGCGATACCGTCACCATCCGGATCCGCCAAAGGCATGGCCGGACACATGGTGTAGCAGTTACCGCAGAACATGCAGCGTTCGGCGTTAACCTTAACGGACTTGATGTCCTCGCCTGCGCTGTTCTTCACGGTTGCAGGCTTAACCGCGCCCAGAGGACAGGCGGAGATGGCCAGGGGCAGCTCGCAGAGACCGCTGATCGCATCGTGATCGATCATCGGCGGTTTACGATGCACGCCGAGGATGGCGATATCGGAAGCATGAACCGCGCCGCACATGTTCAGGCAGCAGGCCAGAGCAACACGAACCTGGGCCGGCAGCTTGTGGCTGACGAAGTAGTCGAACAGCTCATCCATAACCGCCTTGACCACGCCGGAAGCGTCGGTAGCAGGGGTGTGACAGTGAACCCAGCCCTGGGTGTGCACGCAGTTGCTGACAGAAGCGCCGGTGCCGCCGACCGGGAAACGGTTGCCGCGGCCCTTCAGATCGTCCAGCAGGGGCTGAACCTTGGCCTTGGAGTCAACCATGAACTCGACGTTGTTCCGGGTGGTCCAACGAACGTAGCCGTCACAATGCTTGTCGGCAACGTCGCAGATTTCACGGATCAGTTCGATACTGATGAGACGGGCTGCGCCAACACGGACGGTGTAGCATTCGTCGCCGCTCTCACCCTTGTGCATCAAGACGCCGGGCTGCAGGATCTCGTGGTACAGCCATTTGCCGTAGTTTTTTTTGACAACCGGCGGGAAAAACTGCTCGTAATGTGGCGGACCGATGTCTGTGATTCTGTCGGCCATCGGATTCTCTGGATCGTAACCCATGATAATTCCTCCTTATATCGTAAAATATAATAAGATCAATATAGTATCAACAACATCCACGCACCTTACTGGGCGTTACGTTTGCGGAATTCCTTAACATCACGCTCAAAGCCGCCTTCAACCTCGTCATCCTGCCAGAAGACATAGGGGTTGGAGCGGGGCTCCTTGATATGCTGCGGCAGGGGGGTGATTTCCATGACCTTGAGGAAGGTGGGCAGACCCATACGCATGATGGTCTCACCAACGCGCTCGCGGTTTTTACCTACTTCCATCCACCAATCCCAGATCTTCTCGATAACCTCGACAACCTCTGCGTACTCGGTGTCTTTGTTGATCTCGAGGAAAGGAATGGTCATGGTGGCGAACTGGGCGCCGTCAAGAATCGGGGCCTTGGCGCCTACACAGATCGTGGCGCCCTGCTTTTTACCGGGACGCAACGCGCGGGGCATTACGTTGATGCAATGCATGCAGCGGGTGCATTCGGAGTTGTCGATCTTGAGGGTGTCGCCTTCCAGCCACATGCAGCCGGTGGGGCAGAGGTCAAGAACCTCGGCCTTGATGTCGAACTTGCCCCAGTCCTTGCCGGAGTGCGCGCCGGCGTTGGGAGCAAACTCGCCCTTGATATAGCCCTTAACCGCAGCCTGATCGATGCGGATGTCGTCGCGCCAGGTGCCGATAACAGCAAAGTCGGAACGGGCGATGGCGGCAACGCAGTCGTTGGGGCAACCGGAAAATTTAAATTTGAACTTATAGGGGAACGCCGGACGATGGATCTCGTCCTGGTAGTGCATGGTCAGGCTGTGGCAGAGATCCTGGGTGTCGTAGCAACCCCACTCGCAACGGGCCCGGCCGAGACAGCACTCGGGGGTACGCAGGTTGGAACCGGAGCCGCCCAGATCCTGATTCAGATCGTGGGTCAGTTCGTAGAACAGGGGCTCCAGGTTCGGAGTGGTGGTGCCGAGCAGAACCAGGTCGCCGGTGGAGCCGTGCATATTGGTCATGCCGGAACCGTATTTCTCCCAGAGGTTGCAGATATCGCGAAGTTTTGCGCTGCTGTAGAACTTACTGGAAGGCTGGTTCAGACGTACGGTGTGGAAGTGGGCCACGCCGGGAAATCTTTCCGGCACATCCGAGTAGCGGCCGACAATACCGCCGCCGTAACCGAAAACACCAACGATGCCGCCGTGCTTCCAGTGAGTAATTTTGTCCTTGTAGGACAGCTCAACCTGACCCAGAATGTCAAAACATTCTGGTTTTTTCTCTGCCTGACGCTTCAGGTCAGTGACGAAACTCGGCCACGGGCCTTTTTCGAGCTCGTCCAACAAAGGCGTATCGTGCTTCGGCATTGTCGATTCCTCCCTTACTAAGGTAATTTGAATAGGGTTCCAATAAATAAACAGTTCGCCCCGCACCGTTATTTCCCACTCGCAGCACTGGAGGGGCTTTCGAGGCAGGGGGCGATTGTAACTACTTGCAAAATGTGAACAGTGATTCAGTCAGAGGACCATAGCCAGTGCCGCACTCTTTGTCAATAAAAAATGACATGCTTTCAATCCATGTTTTTATCTCTGCGTCTCTTTGTTCTTTTCCTTCTGATCATGGGCCTTGCCGACCCGATTTTCCATGATAATGCGACCAAGACGCCATCCTCGTTTTATGCGATTTTTCTCCCGGCCAGACAATCGCACGAAGGGGGTTTATCTCCTCTTTTTTTTCCTGTACAGTAAAGCCACTGTTTAGGAGCCGTTTTGTCCTTTAGAGGACGCCAATGTTGTTTTTTTACGATGACTTATCCATAAAAAGGAAGCTCCTGTGCCAAGACCGAAAAAAATCCGCCATTGCGAAGGACAAAGATGCGGCAAAGCCTTCAAACCCGCCCGCATTCCCCTGGCGGAACTGAACCACATCCCTCTTCTGCAGGATGAGCTGGAGACCTTACGGCTCTGCGATTTGGAAGGCTTGACCCAGGAACAGGCCGGGAGCAGCATGGGAATATCACGGGGAACGGTGCAGAGAATTCTGACTGCGGCCCGGCGCAAGGTCGCCCAAGCCTTGGTGGAGGGAGCTGCCCTCATCATCGAAGACAGCCCCGCACTCCAGGAAAAAATCAAGGGGTGAGGTCAGTGCCCCTCACCGTGACAGTTGCCGTGACCTTGGCAAGCCTGGGTCGGCTCCATCAGGATCAGCTTGTTTTCGTTCATGCCGGACACAACCTCGGCAACCGTTTCAAAGGCATGCCGGGCGGCAAAATAGACATCAATGCCGACCTGGGCGAAGCCCTGTAATGGCCTGGCCCCCATGCCCGCCACGACAATGGCATGCACACCATGTTCTTTCAGTATCCCCACCGGCTCCATGCAGCCGCCGGCCCCATGCGCGACACTGGCAACAGTATTGACGCCGACAATGTTGCCGTTTTCCACATCGACCAGGGTGAACAAGTCACAATGCCCGAAGTGTTCGGAACGTCCGCCCTCCAGTCCGCCAGGGTTGTTTGATGGAACAGCTATCCGCTTCTTGCCCATGATTTTTCTCCTTCTGTCTTGCTGCATGTTTGATTTTTTTGTTCGTTATCTTAATTCAACACTGGGCGCCGGCCCAAAAATCCTCTCATTGAACTTCACACACCAAACTGCGGACTGAAGCTGAATAATATAGGAGACCGCGATAACCAGGGCGGCGTCCGCGCCCTTGGCCCCGAAGGCATTGACGGCAACAGCCAGGGCGATGGAAAGGTTGCGCATCACCGTGCCATACACCAGGGCGACGGCATCGGTGCGAGCAAAAAACAGCCGGCCGGCCACGGTGCTCAGGCCGAAATTCAGTACATACATGATGAGCAACGGCACAAAGATATCGCTCAGGATGGCCGGGTTTTCGGAGATTCCCCGAGCTTTCAGGGCAATGATCGCAAAGACCATGCCCAGCACCCCCACCGTGGACAGGGAGGAAAAACGGGGCGCCCAGGTTTTCTTGAATTCCTGCGCCCCATATTTCTCCAACAATATTTGCCGGACAAAATAACCAAGAAGCATGGGCAGAAAAACAATGATCATTATCTGCCTGACCAACAGCAGCAGGGCAACCTCCACCCTGGCGCCCATAAGCCCCTGCACGTAGAAAGGGATCGCCAGCGAACCCAGAATAAGACCGATGACCGTCATGCGGACGGCTCCGGCCAGATTCCCCTTGGCAAAGCCGGTCCAGGAGATGGCCATGCCGCTGGCGGGCAGAAGGGAGGCAAGGAGCAGCCCCAGGGCCAGGTACGGCTGGCCCTGGAAGAAAACAAGCCCCAGGCCATAGGCCATGAAAGGGACAACGGCAAAATTGAGGCCCTGGGCAAAAAGCTGCAGCCTGACATCCTTGCCCCCGTCCTGCAAGGCCTTGAGGTTCAGAGTCACCATCATGGGGCAGACCATGAGAAAAGTAAACGGCAGGATCAGGGTCTTGAGAAAGCCCAAGGATGCCGGCGTAGCGCTAAACCCGAACAGGTAGCCCGCAGCCATCACGGCCAGAATGACCACCGCCAGCCGTTTGTTGATCTTGATCAAGAAAATCCACACAAAAAACCTCCTCCCCTCTTTTGCCCCTGGCACTCCCCGTTGCCGGCCCAAGGCCTATTTTCCCTGCTCGCATATCCCCATATCATCACTGGCTAGTTTTGTGCATATGCTCATATATAGAGAGCGTGACCGCGCCTGTCAAGCAGGAACTTAAGAAAACAATAAAATATTGAGATGCCAGGCCGAAACGTTTGACAGCCCGATTCTTTCGCGATACGGTACGCCATTCTTCAGGAAACCAGACAGATTGATCAACCTGTTAAAGATAAGGAACCGACCATGGGAAAAAAAATCGTGATCATCGGCGGGGTTGCCGCCGGACCAAAATCCGCCTGCCGGGTAAAACGCCTGCTGCCCGATGCCGAGGTGACCATCATCGACCAGGACAGCCTGATCTCTTACGGAGGCTGCGGCATCCCCTATTATGTTTCCGGCGATGTCTCCGATGAAAAGGAGCTCAGAAACACCAGCTTCCACATGACCCGGGATGAGTCCTTTTTTCTCAAGGCCAAGGGGGTCACCGCGAGAACCAACACCCTTGCCCTGGCCATCGACCGCAAGCAAAAACTCGTGCTCGTCGAGGATATCAAATCCGGCGCCCAGGAGTCCATCCCCTACGACAATCTGGTCATCACCACCGGCGCCCGGCCCAATGTCCTGCCCATTCCCGGCGCGGACCTGGACGGCGTGTTCACCATCAGCGACCTGCACAAGGCCATTGCCATCAAGGAACGGATTGCCAGGGGCGAGGTGACCCATGCGGTGGTCATCGGCGGCGGCGCCATCGGCATTGAGATGGCCGAGGCCTTCACTGACCTGTGGGGAATCGACACCACCATCCTTGAATTCATGCCCCAGATCATGCCCCGCTTGGTGGACTGGGATTTCGCCAGAATGCTGGAAACGCATCTTCAGGAAAGCGGCGTGAAGGTATTTACCGGCGAGGCAGCCTCGTCCATCGAGGGGAAAGACGGCAAGGTCTGCCGGGTTGTCACCCCCAAGCGGACCCTGGAGGCGGATCTAGTCGTGATGGCCGTGGGGGTTAGAGCAAGAAGCGAGCTGGCCCAGGCGGCCGGGCTGCTTGTCTCCGCCATGGGCAACATCGTAGTCAACGAACGGCTGCAGACCTCGGACCCGAACATCTATGCGGCCGGCGACTGCATCGAGGTGAAAAACATCATCACCGGCAAGGGCTCCATCGCCCCCATGGGCTCGCTGGCCAATCGCGAAGGAAGGATCGTGGGGGACAACCTGGCGGGTATCCCCACCAGATACAAGGGCTGGATCGGCAGCTTCATCATGAAGGGTTTCGAACGCTGCATCGCCGCCACCGGCCTTTCCCTGGATGCCGCCCTGGCCGAAGGGTTTGCTGCCGCCGCCGTGACCACCGCCCAATCCGACCGGGCCCATTTTTTCCCAAACCAAACCGTTATCCCGCTCCGGATCATCTTTGACACCAAGACCCGCAAGGTTCTCGGCTGCCAGGGCTTCGGTCCCATGAGCGACGCGGTGCTGGCCCGGATCGACGCCGCCGCCGCCGTCATTGGCCAGGGTGGCACCATCGATGATCTCAGCCAGCTGGAAATGGCCTACGCCCCGCCATTTTCCACGGCCCTCGACGCCTTGAACGCCACGGCCAACGTGGCCGACAACCTGGCTGCCGGGCGGCTGCGGTATGTGAGCACCAGGGAGTTTCTCAATTGGATGGACGATTTTGCCAGCCAGCCGGACTGGGTGGCCCTTGACCTCCGCCACCCCAACGAGGCCCGAGCCTTTGTCGAGAAATACGGCAAGGACCGATGGCTCTCCGTCCCCTACATCGAGATCCGGGACCGGTATCAGGATTTGCCCAAAAACAAGACCATGCTCATCATCTGCGATGCAGGCACCCGCTCTTCCGAGATCCAGATCTTCCTAGACCATGCGGGGCTTGCCAACAACCTGGTTCTGGGCGGCGGCTTCAACCTCATCCGCCGGATGGGCGTGGCCTGGTGGCCCAGCTGATTGCTCCAGATACCCGACACAGGAGAATGGCCGTCGGCCCAACACCGTTGGCGGCCATCCTCCTGGTCTGCCTGCTTGCTGCCGGACCGGCTTTCGCGAGCAGAACCCAGCCAAATGCACCCGTCCCCGCCAAACCCGGAGCAGTAGTCCGGGCCCTGGCCGATGCGGCCTATGGCGACACCCTGGCCGCACTGATCACAAACGCTGCCCAGCGGATTGATCTCGCCATGTTTCTTTTTAAAACAAGCCCGGCCAGCGACAACCAACCGGCAAGGCTTGTCAGGGATCTGGTGGCGGCAAGACAACGGGGGGTTAAGGTGCGGGTTATCCTGGAATATTCCAGCCACGACGAGGCACTCAACCGGGCGAACCAGGAAACCGCCCAGGCCCTGAGAAAGGGGGGCGTCGCCGTCTTCTTCGATTCCCCCGGCCGGACAACCCATGCCAAGCTGGCGGTCATTGACCGGCGCTACTGTCTGGTGGGAAGCCACAACCTCACCCAGTCGGCCCTCAGGTACAACCATGAGTTTTCCCTGTTGCTCGACAACCCGCCACTCGCCGAGGAAATCCTGGCCTACATGGAAACAGTCCTCCACTAAGGCCCAGCTGTCAGCTGCTGCTCGTCACTTCTTCCTCCGGACAATACGGACCTTTCTGGTTGCTCCGCCAGCACCCCCGCTTCCCGGAGCAACGCGGCGGACCAGCACTTTCTTTTTCACCGGCGCGCCGACCGGCCCGGGTTCCGCGCCGGAACTCCCGGACAGGGGCCGCGTAAAGGTGCAGCCGGCCCTGGGACATCGCAGGGAGAGTCCGCCGTCAAGATTCTTTTTTTCCACCAGAAACGGAGAATCGCACACCTGACAGGCAATGGCGTGGGGCTTGGACCAGGCCATGAATTCACAATCCTGCTCGGGACAGACATAAAAAGTCTTGCCGGTCGGCGTATGCTTGGTCACCACGGTGCCGATCCGGCACACCGGGCAGAACAACCCCACCCCGCCGTCTTTTTCGTAGGATTCGGAATACCGGCATTGGGGATGCCCGGAACAGTACCAGTACTTGCCGAAACGATCCTCCTTCAGCAACAGCAGCCTGCCGCAGTCGGGACATGGCTTGCCAGGCTCCGCCGCCGGGCCGCTTGGTTCGACTACAGGGGAAATCCCCGCCCCTGCCCCCGGAGGTGTCGGCTCTTCGATGGAGGTCGCGGCCTCGGCAAAGATCTTTTCCGTGGCTGCGGCAAGTTCCGGAGAGGCAACCTGTTCCACCGCCGCAGGTTCATCCAGGACAATGGGCTCCTGCGCCTCTTCCTTGCCGGACCCGGGCTCTTCCCTCTCGCTCTCCCCCGCTTCCACCCCGCCGCTTGCGGAACCACCCTCTCCCGCAGGCACAGTCTGCGGTGCTCCATCGGCTGCGGCAGACTCCACGCCCGATTCCGGCGACGGCTGCGCCCCTGCATCCAAAAGCGATTCCCGGACAAGCGGCAACGTCTCCTTTTCCACTTGGGCCGGGGCAGCCCCACCCCCTGAATCCTGGATCTTTGCCGACCCGGCTTCTTCGGGCAGCCTGATAACGCTCCGTGAACTGATCCCCCGCTTCTGAATGGAAACCGGCATCGCCATTTTCACCAGCACCTCGCCCCGCATCATCATTGTCTGGTCAAACTGTTGCAAGGCGGCGGCCAGATGTTTTCTGCCGCTCACCGCCTCCTCGATGGTCTGGGCCAGATAGGCGGAAAGCTGAATCCCCTTCATGGACGGGAAAGCCCGGTTCATGACGCTGACAAGCTTAAAGGTGTTCTCGGCGCACCGGAAAGACCCGTCCGGCATCATTCTGAGATAATTGTTGTCGAGCATCTGCTGGAGCATGGCCACGGTCATCCCGTCGATCTCCAGGGAAAAATCGACAAGATCGGTGGCCAGCCCCTCAAAGCTGTAATACTCAGGGGGAAGTCCGGTATTTTTTTCCGGCATGATCTGCACGCAGTGCAGCGCCTGACCCGGCTGTACCCCAGCCAAAGGAGAAGGCGGCGCCAGAAGTTCATGTTCCTGACAGCCGGGATAGATGGCCAGAAACCCCTTATCGGCGAGAACCTTGGCGCGGCCCTGGAAGATGCAGTCTTCCCCGGCCGCCACCGTCACCGCGAGAAGCTCCCCTTGTGCCTCTTTCATCTGGCTTGCCAAGGCTCTGGCCCAGACCAGCCGGTAGATTTTGTCCTCCGCCGCTCCCAGTTTTCCGCCAAGCTCTTCCGGGCCAAGCTCCGGCAGTGTCGGAAGAATCCTACCCCGGACATTTTCCTGAAGAATCTCCGGACCCAGACAGGCCTCGCCCAGCCTTCTGCCAACCTGCGCCCTGATCTTCGCAAGCACGGCAACAGAGGCGTCCTGCTCCATGGCCGGAGGCAGAAATGCGGTGACAAGCCCCAGCCAGCGGCCATCCACCTGCACGCCGTAATAGAGGTTGCGGATCGCGGTCATTGCCGCCAGCGGCGAAAGCCCCGCCTGCGCAACCCCGTCCCGTAAGAGTTCCAAAAAATGGTACGGTTCCGGCGGGGCAACCGCCAGAGGGGAACTTGCCACTTCCCTGACCTGAAACGACGCATTGTTAAAAAGATTGATAACGGTATGCACCTCTTTCTCATTGCGCAAAAAACCGTCATCGGTAACACCATATGCCTCATCCAGCCTGAGAATGCAGTCCCCCGCCTCGCTGCCGATCTTGACCTTCACCTTCCATTTGGCAAGCGGGGTGTACATCCGGATTTCGGTCTCCCTTTCCGCCAGCAAAAAAATGGCGGTGAGACTCGGATAGTTGAGCGGCAGGCCATTGGGGCCGGAGCGGCTGCCCAAAAGGCGTTGCAGGTGCCTCCCCAGATAGGATTCGAAAAGCATCTTGACGCAGGTCGCAGCGCCTTTCCCGTCGCTGACCGGCTCCACCCGCCGAAAGGATTCCCGGAGGGCCTCTCCGGCAAGACCGGTCAACCCCAGCCGCTTGGGCTGCTTACTGCCGGGAGCCACCGTGGCCCAGTAGCCGCTGATCAGCCAGGACCAGAACTCCCCCCGCCAGTCGCCATCAAGGGCGAGATATATTTCCCGCCCCTGACAGGCCAGAAGTTTGTCCAGAAATATTTTCCCCTTGGGTTCCGGGGCAAAATCGAAATGCGGTCTTTCCCGACGCATATGGTCTTGGGGAGAAATATAGGACGCCGTCGCCGGAGGCGCTTGCACCAGGATGGTCTCCACTTCTCCACCAAGCTGATCTTCCAAGGTTTTTGCCTTGGCGGCCACCTCGACAATGACTACGGGCTTTGCCATGCACCTCTCCCCTCGCATTTTCCAACTACAAAAGGCCCTTGCTTCAGAAAAAACAGTGAAGGAATTCCCCTCCCTGCTCGAAAAATAGCATATAATCTGCAACAACTTTATACAATGAATTATCAGCACCCTTTTTCCCGATTGCCAATCCATTCAACCGGAGCCCCCCATGCCTTCCCTGGTCACCCTCCAAGGCATTGATGAAACCCTTGCCAACCTGGAATTAAAGCAGGGAACCCTCAAGGCGGAACTGGCCAGGGTGGTCCGCTCGTATTTCACGGATGAGCGTTCTTTGCAGACCATCTCCAGCATCCCCACCGATGAGATCGTCCTCAAAATTTGGGGGGGGTGCCAGGGTGACGAACTCAAGGCCAAAAAGAAAAACTTCAGCTCCCTCAAGTCCGCGCTCAACAAATCCCTCAAAGACCTCGACAAGGCAGGAAAAAATGAGGCAGGCATCGTTCTGGGGCGGGACAATGTCTTTATTGTTTCCGAAGAGCGCAAGGATGATCTTCTCAAACAGATGGGACTTTCCCCAAACTCTCCCCATCTTCTCCACGACATGTTCGCGGCCTTCAAAAAATTCTTCTCCGAAAATATCAAGGAGCAAAACGCCCAAGAGATCAAGGAGCTGCTGGCGGAGTTTGAAGAGACACAAAAAAAATTACGCGCGCTGTCCGGCCTCGAACCGGAGGCTGTCCCCGAAAAAAGCCCCACTGAGACTGCGATACCGGAAGAAATCTACCCCCCGGACGCAGGGAAAAAAAACGAAGAAGATGTTGATGCTGAAACCATTGAGCTCCTTGAGGGAGACGAACTCGAAATTATTGAGGAGAGCGAAACGATCGCAGGCGAAGAGCCTGACGAAACCGAACTCCTGGAAGAGGAAGTGGAAATCCTCGAAGCCGAAGAGCTGGAGGAGGTGCTTGGGGAAGGGACTCCACTCGCCGAAGGGTTGGGCTCGGAAGAAGGCGGGCTGACAGAGGAACAGCTCGCCGAAGAGGTTGAAGTTCTTGATGAGGACGAGATCGAAGAGGTCGCGGGCGAAGAGCCCGACGAAACCGAACTCCTGGAAGAGGAAGTGGAAATCCTCGAAGCCGAAGAGCTGGAGGAGGTGCTTGAGGAAGGGACTCCAACGGCCGAAGGGGTGGGCGCGGAAGAAGGCGGGCTGGCAGAGGAGCCACTCACCGAAGAGGTCGAAGTTCTTGACGAGGACGAGATCGAAGAGGTCGCAGGCGAAGAGCCTGCCGAAACCGAACTCCTGGAAGAGGAGGTGGAAATCCTCGAAGCCGAAGAGCTGGAGGAGGTGCTTGAAGAAGGGACTCCAACGGCCGAAGGGGTGGGCGCGGAAGAAGGCGGGCTGGCAGAGGAGCCACTCACCGAAGAGGTTGAGGTTCTTGACGAGGACGAGATCGAAGAGGTCGCGGGCGAAGAGCTGGAGGATTTTTTTGAGGAAGAGGCTCCACCCGCCGAAGGTGTGGGTGCGGAAGAGGGCGGGCTGACAGAGGAACAGCTCGCCGAGGAGGTTGAGGTTCTTGACGAGGATGAGATCGAAGAGGCCCCAGACGAAGACCTTGATGTCGCCGGAATCCTCGAAGAATATACACTGGAGGAAATTGAAGCCTCAGCGGAGCCCCTGGCGGAAAAGCCCCATCAGCCAACCCCCCTGGAGGTTCTTTCAAAATACATTGAGGCGGAAGAGGCTGTGAACCAGGGGGACTTGCTCCGGGAAACCCAGGAGGAGTTCATCAATCAGATCCTTGAACGTTTCATGCCGAAATTCATCAAGATCCCGAGTGGCGTCTATCTGGTGGGCAGCGCCAGCCCCAAAGGGTTGGAGCAACCCCTGCGAAAGGTCGCGCTCCATGATTTCTATCTTGGTCAATCGCCCGTGACCAACGACCTGTTCGATATGTTTGTCCGGGAAACAGGGTATACGACCGATGCGGAGGAGGCCGGCTACGGCATTGTTTTCGAAGGTCGCTGCACCGCCAGGACAGACCCGGAAACCGGCAGGGAAACCTTCAGCCTGACCCAGGGAACCATTGCCCGCCATGTGAGTGGCGCAAACTGGCGCCATCCTGCAGGACCGGGCAGCAGCCTGGAAGGAAAACACAACCACCCGGTGGTGCAGGTCAGCCACAACGACGCCCTGGCCTTTGCCGCCTGGGCCGGGAAACGGTTGCCCACGGAAGAGGAATGGGAGGCCGCGGCCCGAGGCGCAAATGGCCGGCTCTTTCCCTGGGGTGACCTCTGGCAGGCCGACCTTGGCAATTTTGAGGCCGCCTGCCTCGGCGGCACAACCTCTGTCGAACATTTCGGACGCAAGGGTATGAGCCCCTTCGGCATCTATGACCTGCTGGGCAACGTGGCCGAATGGACCGCCTCGGCCCATACCGGACAGACAGACGCGCAGCAGCCAGGTCGATCAGCGGAGAAAATCCACATCATCAAAGGCGGCTCCTGGATAACCGGCGGAACCGTAACAGCGGCCTGGCGTCAGATCGAACGGGAAAAATACTGGACAAATACCATCGGCTTCCGCTGCGCGGTATAAAAAGAGGCGCAAGGTTTAAGGAGCAAGGCACAAGAAAATAGCGAACTTTCCCTTTCACCTTTTACCTTTAGCCTTTTACCTTGCTTCTAATATTGCATCAATCAGCTCCTCGCTCACCGCATCGGTGATGACAACCTTGCCGATCTCCGTTGGCAGGACAAAAAATGGCCGTCCTCCCACGGTTTTCTTGTCTGTTTTCAGGAAGGACTTGATCTGCTGCGGGGAAAATTCCCGCGGAATCTCCGTTGGCAGACCGTACTCGGCAATGAGCCGGCACACCGCGTCAGCCTGATCCCGGGCAAAAATCCCCTTGCCCACCGCCAAACGGCAGGCAGCCACCATTCCCAGCCCCACCGCCAGGCCGTGGGCCATGGCATAGCTGGAGGCGGCCTCCACTGCGTGCCCTATGGTATGGCCGAAATTCAGAATCCGCCGCAGATCGGCCTCGCGCTCGTCCGCCGCCACCACTGCACCCTTGATTGCGCAACAGCGGGCAATCACCTCTTCAAGCACCGCCAAATCCCTGGCCAGGATGGCCTGCCGGTGGTCGGCAAGATATTGAAAAAACTCCGCGTCATAAATCACGCCGTACTTGATCACCTCAGCCAGCCCGTTCAACAGCTCGTCAGGCGGCAAAGAAAGAAGGACATTGCTGTCGATGTACACGCAGCGGGGCTGATAAAAGGCCCCGACCAGATTTTTGCCCTCCGGGATATCAACCCCGGTCTTCCCCCCCACCGAGCTGTCCACCTGGGCCAGTAACGTGGTGGGAATCTGGATAAACGGAATGCCCCGCATGTAGATGGCGGCAAGAAAACCGGTGATATCTCCGGTCACTCCGCCGCCCAAGGCGATGAGTGCGTCTTTCCGGTCAAGCCCGAGCTGGGCCAGCCTGCTTGCCAGTTCGGCAACCGTGGCCAGATGCTTGCTCGCCTCGCCGCGGGGAAAGGTGATAAGTTCCGCGGAAACGTCCGCTGCGGCAAGGGAGGCCATAAGCCTGCCGCCCAAAAGTTCGGCAACCTGGGAATCCGCCACGACCACATACCGCTTGGCTATGGCACGCTGCTTGAGATCCGCGCCGATTGCCGCCAGCATGCCGTTTTCGATCAAAATATCGTAACCCCTGTCGCCAAGGCCGACCCGAATTGTCCGCATATCCTTCCACCTCTCGGAGTCTCGACTCCGTCTCGCTTACCTGGAGTCTCGACCCCGTCTCGCTAACCTGGAGTCTCGACCCCGTCTCGCTTACCTGGAGTCCCGACTTCGCCTCGCTACCTGTGCCGCGTGTCATTTCACTTGCAGCGTATCCTCTTCGCCCTTTTCTTTATAAAGAATCGCGCAATATTGCAACCTTCTTGACAACTCCTGCGAGATCGCTAGACTGGAGAAAAGAGGCGGTCCAATAATGAACAACATCTTGCAGGAGGAGGAAACCATGGCAGCCAAGAAAGACGAATCCGCACTGAATGAAGCCGGAAGAAAGGTGGGCAAGGCCCTGGCCCGGTCGAGCCACACGGTTGAGAAAACCGGGCACAAGATGAAGAAAGCTGCGGAGAAAATCGTAAAGAACGCCGCGAAAAAGGCGGAAAAAACCGTAGAATCCGCCATCGGCAAGGTTAAAAAGGAAGTGACCGACCTCTCCCATAAAAAGCTGACCTGCACAATGCAGGAAAAAGGCCCTCTGTTTAAGCCGGGCAAAGGCATGACCGTGGAAGGCCAGATCGGCTTCCTGGCCGGAGACATCTTCATGTATCTCAGCGAAAACGGCCCGACCCCGGTGGAAAAAATCACCAGCGTCATGAAAAACCGGGGCACTCTGCCACTTCTTGGCGCAGCGTTTGGCTGGCTGGCCAGGGAGGCCAAGATCACCTTTTCCAAGGATGGCGCCAAGGTTTTCATCCTCTGAGTTTTCCGCAAAGATCCACAAAAAAAGGAGGCACCTTTCGGCGCCTCCTTTTTTTATATCCTGAAACTCAGGGACAGCGATCTTACATCTTGGAACCGGAAGCAGCGCCCTGCATCTTGACCTCAACCTTCTCGGTCAGACCGGCATAGTACTCGCGCAGGATAACCAGAACCTCTTCGCGGCCAAAGTGGTCAACAACCTCTTTGCCCTCGGAAAGAGCCTTGCGCAGCTTGGTGCCGGAAAGGATAACGCGATCCTCCTTGGTGTGCGGGCAGGTACGCAGAGAAGCCATACCGTCGCACTTGTGGCAGTAGAAGGTCCAGTCGATCTTCAGCGGCATGCACTTCAACGCCTTGCCCTCGGCCAGGTTGGTCGGGATGCGATCGAAGATTTCCTGGGCCTCGAACAGACCGTAGAAGTCGCCAACACCGGCATGGTCACGACCGATGATCATCTTGGTGATGCCGTAGTTCTGACGGAAGGTTGCATGGAGCAAAGCCTCACGGGGACCGGCGTAACGCATATCCAGGGGGTAACCGGCCTGGATGACGTTGTCTTTTACAAAGTAATGCTCAACCAGGCAATCGATGGCCTTAACGCGAACCTCGGCAGGAATATCGCCGGCCTTCAGGTTGCCGATCAGGGAGTGGATCAGCACGCCGTCACATACCTCGATGGCGATCTTGGCCAGGAACTCATGGGAGCGATGCATGGGGTTGCGCAGCTGCAGGGCAGCAATGTCGGACCATTTACGCTCTTCGAACATGGCACGGGTCTCGGCCGGGGTCAGGTACACGCCTTTATACTTGGCGGGGTACTCACCCTCGGAAAGAACCTTAACCGGGCCGGCCAGGTTCACTTCCTTCTGCTTCATAACCATCTGGACGCCCGGATGATCCTTGAGAGCGATATCCCAGAACTTGTCATCGGCAGACTCTTCGCCTTGGCCCTTGAATACCTTCTCACACTCCCACTTCTTATCGGCGTCGGTCATTTCGAACTTCTCGGTGACCTTCATGGTGGCGTAAACCTCGCCATCAGCCTCAAGGGCTACTTCGTCACCGATCTTGATCGCATCGGCATCGGCCTTGGAGACATCCAAGGTGATGGGCAGGGGCCAGAAGGTGCCATCGGCCATGGTGAAATTCTCAACGACACCCTTCCAGTCGGCCTTGTTCATGAAGCCATTCAGCGGAGAGAATCCGCCGATGCCCATCATGATCAGGTCGCCTTTGGCGCGGGCGCTGATCTGAATCTTCTTGAGGCCTTTGGCCTTATCCTGCTCAGCGGTACGCTCACTGCCGTGCAGCAGGCAGCATACCAGACCTTTTCCACCATGGGGAGCGACTAACTTGGACATGATCGAGTCTCCTTGTTTGTGTCAATTAATGAGGATTGAAATATTATGGTAAAGATGAACACGCATTCAGTTTGCCGATCAGGTATACGGGAGGCCCCAATAATTGTCAAGAAAAAAGTCGTCCCAAAAACACAAAGACGCGTTGCCGCAATTTTCCTGACAATGGGCACTTTTTTTTACTGGGGGCATGACAAGAGAAAAAGGGAGGGGGGAGAAAAATCAGACCAACCGCACCACCGTGGACGCAACTCTGTTGTCCACCGCCGAGCACTCTGTTTTTTTTGCGCCGGCAGCGCGGTTGCAATACATAAAAACGATCAGGATCAAACCGAGGGCTTACGCCTTTTTGTCAAAAAGCAAGCCAGTCAATTCCTGCAATTTCGCCTGCAAATTGAGCGCCTCGTCCGAGGGAATCTGTTTTAACACTTTTCCGCTCTGGCCATCGGTGATCTGCACCACAACCTCGTTGGGTTTTTCGTTCACCCGAAAACTCAGCCGAGTATTACCCAGAGCATCGAGGCGCTGCTGCATCTCCTCAACGACCTTGGCAAGCTCCTTGGCATCGACAGGCTTTGCCTGCGTCTTGGGGTGCAGCTCATTTTCTCCCAATGCCGACTGCGATGCCCCACCGCTTTGGGCCACCGGAGCCACCTGGGGTTTTACCCGGTCTTCCCGCTCCACTGCCGGCATTACCGTTGTTACGCCAATTCCCTTGACTTCGGTATTTACGCTGACATCCATGACATACCTCCAACCGGTTTTTCCACTTTCACCTACGTTCTGCTGCTAAGATATCTGGGCTGGGGGACCAGCCCCTTGTTCATATTATACCCCTGCAATGCCTCTTTCCCCTTGCGCATTGCCAGGAGCTGCTCCTGCATTTTCACCTGCCGGGCCAGGATGAGCTCCCGCAACACCTCTTCCTCGGCCAGCAGTTTTCCCATTCTTTCCCGGGCACTGGCAACACACCCCTTATTCTCCTGCCCGCATGCGACAACTCTCTCAAGAGTCACGGCAAGCCGCCTGAAGGCCCGCTCCCGGCCATACCCCCAGGAAAAAAGATCTTTCAGGTTTCCGGCGACAAGCGCGGCCCGATGCTCCTGCTGCATGGCACCAAAATCGTCCGCCGCCCGAAAAAAATCCTCGGACAGACCAGGGGCGGATGACTCGCCCATTACTTCACTCGAATCCGACATCATCGTACACCCTTTCTGCTACTGATCTTTAAGCCGTCGTCAAAAAATAGCCGCAACATTTCGTACTGGCTCTCCTAAATGGAAACAGAAATTCCGCCCACTGCCAGCTGGGGCTGACAGGTCTCATACTCCGTCCGTTGTTTGTTGACCAGCCGTGGCGCAATCACCCGACCCGCTGCCAAAGCCGCCGTCGCAGCCCCATCCTCGTCACAACCCTCTGTTTTTTTAACGGAAACCAGCTCCAGGCCGGACTCCCGCATGGCAGTCTCCTCCCAGATTCCCTTGAGCCGTTCCAGGTAGGCGCGGGCCTGACGCAAAATTTCCACATCCTGGGACACCGAGACCTTGGGAAGCTCCATCAGGATTGCCCCATACAACCCCCGCAAAAACCGGGCCGCCTCGGAATGGTCCTCGGACTTGATGGACGCTTGCAGCTCGCTGACAATGGCAATGGCCTTGCCAAGATTTTCTCCGCGTTTCTGGGGGGTCTGCTCCCGGATTCCTTCCTCGGCAAGTTCAAGATGAACCAAAACCCGTTCGTACAACATATGGATCAGCTTCACCGGCTGGATCTCCGCCTGTTTTTCCGTTGTCCGATAGGCATCCAGCGCTTTTTGTCCGACCATGCGTACTTCCTCCTCATCAGGTTTAAATTGTTACAGAATTACCCCTTCCCGCTAGCCACTTGAGCTGCTCGTGCCCGTCGTGCTGGTCAAACTGTTAAACTGTTGGGTCAGATAAGAACTCATGGACTTCATTTGGCTCATGTACTGATCCAGGGCAATAAACTGCGTGGTCAACGTGTCATATTTCTTATTGAGCAGCGCCGTCATATTGTCAATCTGCTGTTGCGTATCATCGATCCTGGACTGGGCCGCGGTCTGCTCCGCCTTGATCTGTCCGCTGTTGCTGGTCAGATCCCGGAGATAAGTGTTCACCTGGTCCCCAAGTCCGGTGACTCCAGTCGCGCTGTTCCCAAGGAAAAATGCGGAAACGCTGTCGGGAGAGGCGGCGATGGCGGCGGACAGTTTTGTCGTGTCGATGGAGATGGTCCCATCTCGGTTAAAAGCCATGCCCAGATCGAACATGGTGGTGACCAGCCCTTTGCTGTCCGCCTTCACTTGCGAGGTCATCAAATTCTCAAGGCCGGACGGCAGATCCCGCAGGGTGGTAGACGCCAGGATGCCAAAACTGCTGGTCGTAGTATTGTAACCGGTGTTTTTGGAAATCTCCTGCACCACGTCGTTGTAGGATGTCACAAAATCCACAATCTTTTGTTGAACGGCGGTGCTGTTGCTGGCCACCGAAACAGTGGAACTCCCTGCGGTCTGCAGATTCAGGGTAACCCCGGAAATTACGTCGCCTATGGTGTTGGTCTGCCGTTGGTAGCTCACCCCACCGACGGTGACCTGGGCGTTGAGATTCGCCCCGGTCTGTCCCTGCACGGACATGGCAAGGGCCGGCAGCTGGGCGGTCATGGTGATCTCCTGGTTGCTGCCGGTGGCATTCGCTTGCAAAACCAGCTTGTATGGAGTCGCGACAGTGGCCGGAGGAATGACCCCGGACCCATCATTAATCAGGGAGGCGGTCACCCCGGGGTTCCCCGTGCCAGTATTGATCAAGTTCACCAACCCGCTCAACGTGGTGCCAGCGGGCACAGCCACGGTAATGTCCGTCGCACCCACGTGGTAAATGAAATTCTGGCTGCTAGCCGTGGTGTTGACGCTGGAACTGGGGTCAGCCATGCCCGCCGACATCCAGGTGCTCGTGGTGGCAATCCGGCCCACGGTGACCGCGGTATTCTGGGGCGCGGTCCCGTCCGCCACCGTGGCGGTGAGCACAGTTGGGCTGGAGCTGGTTGCGGTTCTGGCAAGAAAAGTGGTGGAAAGAGAAAGATCGAGGGCATTGCTCTTCATGGTCAACAGCTTGTTGTTGATCACAGTGAATTCACTGAGCTGGGACTGATAGGTGGTGATCGAATTCTGCTTGGCGGTGATGACCTGCTGGTCAGCGGCGCGCAAACTGGTAAGCATGCCGTTCAAATCAAGCCCGGAGCCGACCCCAAGCGAGGAAATTGTTCCGGTTACCGATGAAGTTGCGCCAGTTGTCGAGGAAATTGTTCCGGTTGCCATGGGGAGAATCCTTCAAGTCATCATTGCTAGCAAAAGCGATCTTTCTCACCTGATATTCCTATCGGCATTCCCCGCGCGGGCTTGAATCTTTTTCCCAAAAAAAGGGGCGGCAGCTGTTTCCAGCCGCCGCCCATCGACATGCATAATTTTCATCTCCACACCAAAATTCCCTCTACCCGGCACGCCAAGGGTCGAAAAGAGCCAGGCCGCTCACCTCCTCAAAATCCCTGGTATTCCGCGTGGCCAAGGTCAAACGGTTGGCGAGGGCAATCGCGGCAATCTGGGCATCCTCAACACTGATCGGGCGGCCCAGCCTTGTACAAGATGCGACGACCTCCGCATACAGCCTGGCTGCTTCCTGGTCAAAAGGCAAGCAACGACCGGCAAAATCCTCCTGAAACATCTGCTCCGCAAGACTGGTCAACGTGGCCCTGCGCCTGCCATCGGGCAACAAGGCAATACCCAGTCTGATCTCGGCCACCGTGATGGCACTTACCCAGAAATCCGTTGCCGGCAGCTGGTCCAGCCACGCCAGCACTCGTGGCTCGGGAGCAACACGCATCAATTCAGACAGAACATTGGTATCCAGCAAAATCATGACGCCGCATCCTCGGAAAAATCCGGGGGCTGCCTGGCCGGAGAACGCTCAACGATTGGAAGATCACCCCCTCCTCCAACGGCAAACCTTTCCGCGATCCGAGTCCCCAACCCCCTCGCCGACACCGGCCTCCCAAGAACCTGACGCAGAATCTGCCGCACCTCCTCCTCCATGGATCGCCCGTGCAATGCGGCCATCTGGCGCAAATTTCCCTTGATCGTTTCATCGATGTTCCGAATAGTGAGCGTGGCCATAACGTCCCTCCCTTTAACATAATGACTGCAATGCTAGCATTGTACTCATTGCGCATACCTCAGTCAAGATAAGCTGGACAAAAAAAGGGCGGCAGCTGTTTCCAGCCGCCGCCCCTGTTGAGGTTTCTGTTGTTCCGCCGAGACCGGTCCTCGGTGTCCGCCCTTGTTTTTTTACCTTGGGCCTTTCACCTCGGACCTTTCTCCTTCACTTCTTACCCCTGCAGCAGGCTCAAAACATTCTTGGAGCTTGCATTGGCCTGGGCCATGGCAAAGGTGCCGGCCTGGCTGAGGATCTGCATCCTGGAGAAGTTCCCCGATGCCTCGGCAAAGTCAACGTCACGAATGCTGGATTCAGCAGAGGTGATGTTGACCTGGGTGGCGCTCAGGTTGGAAATGGTGGAGGTCAGCTGGTTCTGTACGGAACCAAGGTCGGACCGCACCTTATCAAGGTCTTTGAGCGCCGAGTTGGCCACCGAAATGGCAATCTGCGCGCCCGACTGCGAGGTCACGTTGACGTCGGAAAGCCGGTAGGCAGCCGCACCGGAGGTGCTGCCAACCGCCGAGGTGTCCGTGGCGTCCGCATTGGCGGTCAGGGTGCTGCCGGCCGCCAGAATCGAGCTGCTGTTCAGGGTCATGGTATTGGTGATAGCAGTGCTGCCGGAGGTGACGATATTGGCGGCAAGAGCTGCTCCCGCCTTATAGGTCGTGCCACCGACGGCAACAACATCGTTGGTCAGGAAGGTTCCGGCCGTGATGGTGCTGCCGGAGGCCAGGGTGGAACCGGCAGACATCTCCATCTTACTGGCGCTGGCCACGGTTTCGGTATTGGCCAGGGTTACGGTCCCGCCGATGGACGATCCATTCGCCAGAATCGAACCGCTGGCAAGAGAGGAACTGGCAGCCAGAGCCATGCTGCCGCTGGACACATCGATTTGAGTCGTATTGTACCACGCGTTGGAGAGGGTGGTGCCGGTTGCCAGTGTGGCGGTCGAGGCCAGGGTGGAACCTGCCCCCAACGTCATACTGCCGCTCGTCGCAAAGCCGGTCCCAACTGTCACGCTATAGGATTGATTAAGGTCTGTCCCACCGGTCAACAAAACAGCACCAGCAGTACCACTGGCCAAGGTAGAGCTGGTAGCCAGAGTCATGGCCGAGGTAAGCGTCATGGTACTTTCTACACCTACATCAGTATACAACTGCGAGCCAGCCTTGATTGTCGCGCCAGCAGCACCAGAACTCACTGCCGATGTAGTGGCAAGCGTGATTCCGCCGGTGGCGAAAGTAGCAGTACCAGAGACAACCATACCGGATGCAACTACTGTATATAATCCTGAAGTTGTAACATTTGAGCCGGTATACTGAGCAGCATTATAGTCTGTGGTCAGCATATAAGATCCGGCAGCAATAGTGGAGCCACTGCCGAGTGTTGAGCCGGCAGTCAAAGTACTCACGGCACTGACGCCAGTGTAAGTACCGGAAACGACCACATCACCCCCCAAAACAGTGCCGCTGCCGATTTTGGTCCCGCTCTGCAGGGCGGAACCACTTCCCACGACGCCTGTTACCCCGGTAATGTTGCCGGAAACCGACAGAGTCGCGCCAGCCAAACCATAACCAAGAGTAGTGCCGGAACCTATGGTGCTGCCACTGCTCAGGTTAGAGCCAGAGCCAATGGTGCTGCTCCCGGTTGTGTATACAGAACCGGAAATAGCAACAGGGGTGCCGGTTCCGATTGCCAGGGTGGAATTGGCTGCAATGGTGGAGCCGGACTCGATGACAGACCCGGAGGTGAGGGTGGAGGAAACCGTGGTGGCGGTCGTTCCCGCCAAATTCAACTGATTATCCAGCAACGCCACGGCGGTGCCGCCGGCCCGATTGTTGACCACGATCGCGCCGGTGCCCTGCTGGGTCAAGGTAACCTGGCCCAGGGTAGACATGTTTGTTGTCCCGCCAAGCACGTTGGTGGTATTGGTACCCTGGGTGACCTGGATGGCCCGGTTGTCGGTGGAGGTCAGGGTCAACTTCCCCGCCGAGTCGACGGAGGCGAAGACGCCATGCTGATTGGTCTTCTGGTTGATAGCCGCAACCAGGGCGCCGGTGGAATCGTTTTGTGACACGGTCACTGCGCCGATATTGATGCCATTGATGGCAAAGGTGGAATCAGTGGTTCCGGCAACGACATTGCTGCTGGTGATGCTGGTTACCGAGGCCGCCGCCGTGATACCCAACACATCGCTCAGCTTGTTGATCGCGTCCGCCACCGCGCCGACGCTGTTCGCCGTGGTGTTGTCGTAGGCGACGTTAACGGAGTTCAAGTTGTAGGTCTGATTCTGCAGATTGCTGTAAAGGGACAATTTCGCCGTACCCGCACCGGCAAAGGTCAGGTTGGAGGCGGAGATATGGCCCACCTTGGCGGATTCGGAGGAAGCGATGGAAACGGCAACCGTCTCACCGGAATAGGCGCCAACCTGGAACTGCTTGTTGGTAAAGTTACCGGAGAGCAGTTTCTGTCCATTAAAGGAAGTGGTTTTGGCGATGGCGTCCAACTCCTGCAACAGCTTGTTGATGTCCGACTGAATCGCGTTGCGGGAATCGGTGGTCTGGCCGTCCTGGGCCGCCTGAATGGACTTGGTCTTAATGCTGTTGACAATATTAATGGACTCGTTCAGGGCGCCGTCCGCGGTTTGAACCATCGAGATACCGTCATTGGCATTCTTGACTGCCTGGCCGAGGCCAAGTGCCTGGGATTTCAGGGAGTCGGCAATCGCCATACCCGATGCATCATCCGCGGCCTTGTTGATCCGCAACCCTGACGACAGCTGGCCAAGGACATTGGTCAAGGCACTGTCGTTATTGACCATGTTTTGATGGGCGGTCAAGGCTGCAATGTTGGTGTTAATTCTTAATGACATGATGCTTCCTCCATGAGGGTGATTAAATGAGGGATTCCTTTCCCCCTTTTACAGGTTGGCATGAATTTTCATGCCGGTTTACAAAGCAATTCACCAAATTATTTTCTACCGAGTAGCACCTCACCTCCTCGCTGGCATACGTTGTTTCCTTAGCAACAAAAACCCTATCTTTCGAATAGACTACAGAGGGACTTCACCCTGCGTATCGACCGGCTGAGTCATAACTTTAAGAAAAATCTTCCGGAATCCAATTTTCAGGAACGGCAGAAGGCACACGGAAATAATCTGGGGATGACACTGTAAAAATCCGGCCTTCAATACCAAACGGCATCCCCTTACTGGGTCTTGTCTTAGGGACGCAGAAAATACCAATATACCATCACGCATCCCGTCTTGGGGCCATCTTTGGCCGCGTCTCAATCGCATAATCCTCGCCGTAGCTCTGCTACGCCTGTGGTTCTGCTCAATCGGCACAACCAAATCTGACCCCAATCCAGGCGCGATCCAGGTATATTAGTATTTTCTGAGTCCCTTAGAACCACTCGACCACAGTGTTACTTGCCGACACTGCCTGGAGGGGTATTACCCCTTTTTTTCATGGATAACGGCGATTATTTGGTACTATGGGAAAAATTCCATAAAAAATCGCCCCTTAAAAAAACGGCACGGATATTGCTTATGAAAGCACAGCATGCCAGATTGAACCGACACCCTTAAAAAAACCAGCATCCAAGCCCAAAGAGGCCACTATGCCCAGTAATACACCTGATTTCCTCAGTAAAAACATGGCGCTCCTGAAAAAAAATTATCCCCATGTCTGGGGAATTTTGACCCAGTCACCTCCGGAACCGGTGGGAAAAATCTTCCCGGCGCCAAACGGCCTGCCCAATCTCTGGACACACGACCAGGAAGGGAATCAAATCTCGCTCCATATCCCGGAAGACCCCAAACTGGAAGTGGGGCAATTTCTTGCGATGGTGGAAGAAAATTTCAATGGGGTTCTCACCATTACCGGAATGGGTCTCGGCTATACGCCCAACGCCTTGATCCAACACAGGCGAAACCTCAGGCACCTGGCTGTTTTTGAACCAAACGCAGGCATCTTTCTCCAGGCCCTCCATGCCATGGATCTGACCCCTCTGCTTACGGACCCACGGGTCATCCTCGGCATCGGCCCGGAAGAGGATGTCGGCGCAGTCATGAGCCCCGCGAACAAAGCCCTGCAGCTCGAAAGCATCCAGAACCTCCAACACCTGCCCTCGTTCTCTCTTAATTTCGCGGAATACAAACAGCTCCACCAAGCGGTCTGCGACCACTGCAGCGCATTCAATATCGAGGGCAACACCCTCAATTTCATGGGCCGTGAGTTTCTGGAAAACCGGCTGCGGCATCTCAACTCCATGCACCACAACCGGTTTCTGGCCGAGCTTGCAGGCAGGTTCAAAAACGTCCCAGCGATTATTGTTTCCGCCGGGCCTTCCCTTGACAAAAACGTCCATCTTCTGGCCCAGGCAAAAGGCAAAGCCGTCATCCTCGCGGCTGACTCGGCGTTGCCCGCCTTGGTCGCCAATAAGATCATGCCGGATTTTGTGGGGACCATCGATCCCTTGGAACTTATCTTTGAAAAAGTGGCGGGGGTCGCCCCAAAGGTGCATGACGTCTCATTACTCTGCATGTCCTGGGCCAGCAGCAAGATGGCGAAACTCTTCCCGGCAGACCAGATATTCTGGGGTTTTGGCGGGAAACCAATCGAAGCATGGATGTCGCACCTTTTCGGCCACCGGATGCTGACAGCCGGGGCAGGATCGGTGGCCCATCTCAATCTTATTTCCGCACTTTTCATGGAATGCTCCCCCATCGTTTTCATCGGCCAGGATCTCTCCTTCTCGCCAGCAAAAAGCCATTCAAGCAATACGGTGTTACAGACCAACGACCTGGTCAATGCATTGCTTGAAAACCAAGAGGATATTGTGTGGCTTGACGGCATTGACGGAGGCAAGGTTCTTTCTAACCGCGGGATGCATGGTCACAAACGTTTTTTCGAAATGGTTATCAAAAACCAGAAAGGCCATTACATCAACGCCACCGAAGGAGGGTGCCATATTGAAGGCACGGAGGTGATGCCGTTGCAACAGGCCATGAATCAGTATTGCACGGAACATATTGCCATTACCGAGAGGCTCGCCCCAACAGCAGCTCCAGACAAGACAAAATTAACAAAACACCTCCTGAATGAATTCCGCAAAATCACCAAAGAAGGCATGAGCCTTTCCAAAAAGCTCGACAAGGCGGATCAACTGTCACACAACATCCTGCAATGGCTGGGGAAAGAGGAAAAAAAGAAGACACGATACCGAGTCTTTGAGGCCCTTCCCCTCCCGATCCAAAAAAAAATAGCGGAACTCGATACGATCAACAAACAACTCGATGGCGCCCACACCATCTGGCCATTGCTGCAGGAAGTCACCATGGCCGGTCTCCGCCACAGCGAACAGCAAAAACACGCAATTGAGATGATGGCAAACGATCCACAGCGATACACCGAGTGGCTCGCCAAAAATATCCAACGGTTTCTGCAAATAAACACGGTCAGAAGGGAGGTCCTTCCCCTTTTGACCAACCAACTTTCCGCCAACATAACATTTCTCCAGGATGAAGAGAGGCTTCTTGATGCTCTCAAGAATGAACAAGATGAGAAAAATCGCACCAAAAAAATGCTGGAGCTTGCCCGCCTCTACTTTGAGACGGGAAATCTTACCCTTGCCCGCCCCTGGATCGAAGAACTTCATAAAAAGCTTCCGGAATCCGCCGAGACCAACTTTCTGCTGGGCTGGATCGCTGCCCATTACACCGAGTACGAAAAGGCCGAAGCCCTCTTCAAAAAGGCGACCAAGACAGATCCTGAATACATCGAACAGATAGCCTTGTTCCGCCAAACACAGGGAGATGCCTATATAAAATATGCGGCCCATTTTGCGAGCAACGACAAAAACACCTCCCGGCGACTGCTTGTCAAGGGACTCTTCTACGCGCCGGAACACTCCGGACTGAAACAGCACCTCATCGCTCTCTGCGACCAGGCTTTGGCTGAAATCAAGAAACATGAGACAGAACTAAACTTTGACAAAATGAAAGCGATAAGCGATTCGTGGCTTGCCGATCTGGCCGCTCACAACCATCTTGCTTCGGTGATCGACCCGGACCGAACGGCACAATTTCATCGCGCTCGCGGCTTATGCCTCGCGGCCGAGAACAACTATTCCCAAGCAGCAGCCGCATTCAGCAATGCCTTGCGCCTTACCCCGGATGACCCCGCGCTCCATATCAGCATCACCGACATGTATTTTGCCATGGAAAAGTATCCACAGGGCATAGCCCACCTGGACAAAGCGGTTTCCCTGGACAGCGCGTATGTAGTATACTGGGAGGCAATCGGCGATTCCCTGGCCGAAGCAGCGCAGCATGAGGAGGCCCTGACAGCCTATGAAAAATGCTTCACCACCCTGCCGGAACGTGTCCACTTGCTCAAGAAAATCGGTGATTGCTATATGGCTACCGGACAATTGGAGGCGGCCAAGGAGGCGTACCTTCTTTTAAAGGGAAAAATGCAAGCCATCGAAGCCACAACAACCAGCGTGCAATAGCTCGCGCTCACACCATAAACACATCCTAATGAATATAATAAACAAAACCATCCTGGTCACCGGCGCC
>JAJZRF010000065.1 GCA_021847425.1 Deltaproteobacteria bacterium
TGTTTCCATCAATGAGCAGGTTGTGCATGGTATCCCTTCCAAGAAAGTCATTGTCAGGGATGGCGACATAGTCAGCATAGATTTTGGCGTTAAATATAAAGGGTATTACGGGGATGCGGCGGTGAGTCTTCCTGTCGGGGAGGTGGCTTCTGAGCGGCTTTCCTTGCTTGAGGTGACGCGGGAAGCTCTTTATAAGGGAATTTCCCAGGCAATTCCTGGAAATCGAATAAATGATATATCTCGGGCCGTGCAGGAACATGTTGAAAAACACGGTTTTTCAGTTGTACGTCAATTTGTAGGCCATGGTATTGGTAGCCAGCTCCATGAGGCTCCGGAAATACCCAATTATGCCCGGGCAGAACGTACCCCAAAGCTTATGCCGGGTATGGTTCTTGCTATAGAGCCTATGGTGAATCTGGGCACACATGCGGTTGATGTGTTGCGGGATGGCTGGACGGTAGTAACCCGGGACAGGAAAATATCGGCGCATTTTGAGCATTCAATAGCGGTAACGAATGGTGAGCCCATAATTCTGAGTGAGCTGTCAGCGTAGCTTTTTTTTGCCTTTATGAAAAAACATAAGGCAAAAAAAAATAAATAAGGTAATATCCTCTGCTTTCTGTCTGCCAGAATTGTTTGTGTTTGGATCTGGTTGGGAAGAGTGCATTGCAGGAAACAAGGGGTTTATGTCCAAAGAAGAAGCCATTCAGGTTGAAGGGACCATCGTTGAGCCTCTCCCCAATGCAATGTTCCGGGTTGAGCTTGATAATGGGCATCGAATATTGGCCCATATTTCCGGAAAGATGAGGATGCATTTTATTAAGATTCTCCCGGGAGATCGTGTCACTGTTGAGTTGTCTCCTTATGATCTCACGCGGGGAAGAGTGACATTCAGGGCAAAGAAAAAGTAGCTGATTCTTTGCCGCATAACAAAAGGGTTGCGTAATGAAAGTAAGATCTTCTGTGAAAAAAATTTGTAGTGACTGCCGGGTGTTCAAACGGAAAGGCGTCTTGCGGGTATCATGTAAGATAAAAAAGCACAAACAGCGGCAGGGCTAATTTTTTCATTTATTTTGACTAGCAAGGGAGGCATGCCTTGGCACGTTTAGCTGGTGTTGATTTACCAAGAAATAAGCACATGGTTATTGCTTTAACCTATATCCATGGAATCGGCAGAACTTCTGCCCGTAAGATTCTGGATTTAGTCGGTTTGCCGCACACAACGAACAGCGATGATCTGTCTGAGAGTGATGTTACCAACATCAGGAAAATCATGGATGATCAGTTTGTTGTTGAAGGCGATCGTCGGCGGGAAGTGGCCATGGATGTCAAACGGCTGACCGATGCGGGGTGTTACCGCGGAATCCGGCACCGTAAGGGCTTGCCTTGCCGGGGGCAACGGACCAAGACCAATGCCCGGACCAGGAAAGGGCCAAGGCGTTCAGCGATTAAAAGTAAAAAGTAGATAATTAAATAATCATTCTGGATTGTTTATAGGAGTTATAATGGCTAGTCCGAAAGCGAGTCGTCCGAAACGCAAGGAAAAGAAAAATGTTCCCGAGGGAATATGTTTTATTCACTCCACCTTTAACAATACCCTTGTTACTTTTGCGGACAGGCAGGGGAATGTGATTTCCTGGTCCAGCGCCGGTTGTTTGGGCTTTAAGGGATCACGGAAAAGCACCCCATTTGCTGCGCAAAATACGGTCGATGCCGCTGCAAAAAAAGCCCAGGAACATGGTATGCGCAAGGTAGAGGTTCGGGTCAACGGGCCCGGCCCTGGGCGCGAATCTGCTATCCGGGCTCTGCAGACCAATGGATTTGACGTGAGCGTTATCCGTGATGTGACCCCAGTGCCGCATAATGGCTGCAAGCCTCCCAAAAGAAGAAGGGTATAGTGGAGCAGGGCGGGTCGCAGGGCGTTTGAAAATTAAAGTATGATTGAGTGAGATTGAGCGGAGGTCCAAATTGGCCAGATATACAGGCGCAGAATGCCGGCAGTGTCGGCGCGAAAAACTCAAGTTGTTTTTGAAGGGCGACAGATGCTATTCAGACAAGTGTGCCTTTGAGAGGCGTTCCTTTGCCCCAGGCCAGCATGGTCAGGCCCGGGTGCGCAAGGTTTCTGACTATTCCATTCAGCTACGGGAAAAACAAAAAGTCCGTCGTATGTATGGCATGCTGGAAGGCCAATTCCATAAATATTTTGAGATTGCCGAACGGATCAAGGGCGTTACCGGTGAAAATTTATTGATGCTCCTGGAAAGCAGGCTTGACAATGTGATTTACCGTCTTGGTTATGCAAGCTCCCGCAATCAGGGGCGACAGTTGGTGCGGCATGATCATATTCAGGTGAACGGCCGGAAGGTGAATATCCCTTCCTTTCGGGTTTCCGTGAATGACGTCATTACCTTGAAGGAAAAAAGCAGGAAGGTTGCCGCCATCAACGAAAGCCTTGAAGCCGTTGTGCGTCGTGGTGTGCCAAGCTGGTTGGAGCTTGATAAAGAGAACTACAAGGGAACTGTGAAAGCATTGCCGAGTCGGCAGGAAATTACCATGCCGATTCAGGAGCAGTTGATTGTAGAGCTTTACTCCAAATAATTAGCCAACCGTGGAGCAATAGGAAACTATGACACTTGAGTCTGATCCGTTTTACAGAAATTGGCATGAGCTTATCATTCCTGAAAGACTGGAAGTAGACCAGGACAGCCATACAAAGAGTTTCGGCAAATTTATCTGTCAGCCTTTGGAGCGTGGTTTTGCCACGACTATCGGAAATTCCCTGCGCAGGATACTTTTGTCTTCCATCCAAGGCGCGGCTATTGTTTCGGTGAAAATTGACGGTGCTCTCCACGAGCTGTCAACTATTCCCGGGGTTAAGGAGGACGTGACCCAGATCATCCTTAATCTTAAGGAAGTGAGGCTGAGGCTGAATACTCCCGGCTCACAGATTGTCAGGATTGAAAAGAACAAGATTGGCACTGTTACCGCCGGCGATATCACCTCCGGGGGGAAGGTTGAGGTGATGAATCCTGATAAGGAAATTTGCACCATCACCGGCGAGGGCGTATTTAAGGCTGAGTTCGAGGTGAAGTGGGGAAAGGGGTATGTCACCGCTGAAAAAAACAAGGCTGAGGAGCAGGTGATCGGTATAATTCCCATCGATGCTATTTTTACGCCCATTGTCAATGTAAAGTCCCTTGTCAGCCAGGCACGGGTCGGACAGCAGACCGACTATGACAAACTGATTCTGGAAATCACCACCGATGGCAGTGTGAGACCTGAAGATGCCTTGGCATATGCGGCCAAGATAATGAAAGAACAGTTGCAGGTTTTTATAGCCTTTGATGAGGAATCTGTTGAGCCAGCCATTGATAATGCCCGTGAAGACAATCGGTCGCCAGTCAATGAAAACCTGTATCGCAGCGTAGAGGATCTGGAGCTTTCAGTCCGTTCAGCGAATTGCCTGCGGAATGCGGATATCCGGCACATTGGCGAGTTGGTGCAGAAATCCGAGGCTGAGATGCTGAAGACCAAAAACTTTGGCCGTAAATCTCTTAATGAGATCAAGCAGTTGCTCTCTGAGATGGATCTTTCGTTGGGCATGAAATTAGAAGGCTGGGAGCCTCCTGTCGTGTCTGACAAGGTCTCAGAAGAGCAGTCATAAATCCGGGAAGAGGGCAGTTATGAGACATAGAAAAGCAGGCAAGAGACTTGGCAGGACAACATCCAATCGTCAGGCCATGGTTCGCAATATGGTGACTTCTCTCATAGAGCATGAGAGAATTATTACCACCACTCCCAAGGCCAAGGAGGTTCGCAAGGTTGCGGACCAGATGATCACCTTGGCCAAACGTGGCGATCTCCACGCCCGGCGGCAGGCCTTATCCTTCATGCAGGATAAAAAGGTTGTGGCTAAACTGTTTGATGTGCTCAAGGATGAGTACATGAGCCGAAACGGCGGGTATACCAGGATTATTAGAACCGGCAATCGCCTTGGTGATGCGGCTGAAATGGCTATCCTTGAGCTGGTGAATTATGGTGAAGCAAAAGGTGTGAAAGAGGATAATTAGTTTTTCCGCCTGTTTTTGAAAAGTCAAAGCTGGCTTGAACGTTCTGTTCATGCCAGCTTTTTTTTTGCGGTAACCCTGCCATGGAACAGCCAGCTGTTTTTGTTGGAGGAACAGTTTGCTTGCTTATTTTTTGACTGAGATCGCGGGCGGCTGCGGTAAAAAAATATACCATCGTTGGTGTCTGTCGGTTAGTATTACCCCTTGTGTTGGGGCTGATCAAAAGGGCATCAGGGTATGCTGCTGGTAAATGAAAAAAAAGTTCCCTTTCATCCAGGAATGATCCTTGCCGATTTGGTGGTGGGGGCACAGGGTGGTGACGCCGATATCTTGCTCGTGAACGGCTACCCGGCCACATTGCAAACCGTGCTTGCCGACGGAGACCACTGCTGGTTGTGGACGCGGGGAAAGGCGCCTTCCGCGGAAGAGATGCGGCATCTGCTCTATGCCCGGCACAGCCCAGGCGTGCAGGCCAGCCTGCAGGAAAAGGTCGTCGGGATCATGGGGTTGGGAGGTCTTGGTTCCTTGGCGGCCATCGCCCTTGCGCGCATGGGTATCGGTTCCCTGCTTCTCGTCGATTATGATGTGGTGGAACCCACCAACCTTAATCGCCAGCAGTATTTTGTTGAACACATTGGTCAGAAGAAAACCGCAGCGCTTCGGGACATCCTGCAACGGGTGAATCCCCATGTTTCCGTGACAACCATTGACAGGCGGTTGACCGAAGACGATATCTGCGTTTTGTTCAAGGATGTCCATGCCCTGGTGGAGTGTTTCGATGACCCGGCCATGAAGGCCGCAGGGTTGCGGGCAGCCCTTCACCATCTCCCGGGTGTTTTTTATGTGTGTGCCTCGGGGCTTGCCGGTTATGGCGAGAACAATGCGATTCAAACCAGGCGGTTGTACCCCGGCGTATATCTTGTCGGCGATGAGGTAAGCGGTGCGGCGCCGGGACAGGGTCTCATGGCGGCCCGGGTGGGGATCGCCGCCCATCACCAGGCAAATCAGGTGGTCCGTCTCCTGTTGGGCGCGGAAAAAGAGGCTGAGTAGATGAAGGTTCTCTGTAACGGCAAAGCACAGGAAATAGCGCCTGGGACTCGGGTGGCTGATTGTCTCAGAGAGCTCGGCCTGGAGGCCTCTTCGGTGGTGGTCGAGTGTGACGGGAAGATTTTGACCCGGGAAGAATATGGGAGCCATGTTTTGCAGGATGGCTCGGTGCTTGAACTGATACGGTTTGTGGGGGGCGGTTGAGATGTTGACCATTGCGGGGAGAAAATTTCGCTCACGGCTCTTTGGCGGCACCGGGAAGTTTTCCTCCCCTGAGGTCATGAAGGAGGCTCTTGCCGCCTCGGGTTGTGAAATGGTTACCGTAGCCCTGCGCCGCATCGATCTCAACAACCCGGCCGATGATATCATGCGCGTGCTGGACCGGGATCGCTATCTTTTTCTGCCCAACACCTCCGGGGCGCGGGATGCCGGGGAGGCGATCCGGCTGGCCCGGTTGGCCCGGGCTTCCGGCGGCGGGGAATGGCTCAAGCTTGAGGTAACCCCTGATCCGCGAACCCTGCTTCCCGATCCCATCGAGACCCTGAAGGCCACCGAAGAACTGGCCAAGGAAGGGTTCAAGGTTCTCCCCTATATGAACGCCGATCCGATCCTGGCCCTGCGCCTCCAGGACGCGGGAGCGGTTGCCGTCATGCCCCTTGGTTCGCCCATCGGCACCAACCAGGGGGTATTGACCCGGTTCCAGATCGAGATCATCATTGCCCAGGCCCGGGTGCCGGTCATCGTTGACGCAGGGCTTGGCGCGCCGTCCCATGTGGCTGAGGCCATGGAGATGGGGGCCGACGCGGTGCTGGTCAACACGGCCATTGCCGTGGCCGGAGATCCGGTCAGGATGGCCCGGGCTTTTGCCATGGCAGTAGAGGCGGGCCGGATTGCCTATGAAGCAGGCCTTGGCACGGTGAGTAAGGATGCCGCCCCATCCTCCCCCGAGGATGGGCTGGGATTTTTGCGGTAACCCCATGTTTATGATCCCAGAATTCTCAGCATTGCAGTCTGCGGTCAGCCGCGCCACCGAGGCCGAGGTTTTGCAGGCTCTTTCCTCCAATCGTCCCGGCATGGCAGGACTTGCCGCGCTCTTGTCGCCTGCGGCGGAGCTGCATCTCGGGGCCATGGCCAAACGCTCCGCTGCCATTACCAGTCAGCGTTTCGGCCGGACCATGCAGATGTATGCGCCGGTGTATCTCTCGAGTTTTTGCACCAATCGCTGCGCCTATTGCGGTTTTTCAGCGGGCAATGCCATTGACAGACGGGTCTTGACCTTTGTCGAGGCGGAAAGCGAGGCCATGATCCTGCATCAGCGGGGATTCAGCCATCTTCTTCTCGTTTCCGGAGAGGCGCCGGCCAAGGTTGGCGTGGATTATCTCGAAAAGTTAGCCCTGCGGCTGCGCAATCGGTTTGCCGCCCTCTCCATCGAGGTGCAGCCCCTGGCCACCGAGGAATATGCCCGGCTTTTCCGGGCCGGCATTACCTCTGTGGCTGTGTATCAGGAAACCTATGACCGCGGGATGTACAAGCAGGTGCATCTTGCCGGGCCAAAGGCTGATTTCGATTATCGCTTGGAAAGCCCGGCCAGGATCGCGGCCGCAGGGATGCGGGAGGTAGGGATCGGTGCCTTGTTGGGCCTTGCGGACTGGCGGGCGGAGGGACTTGCCCTGGGTCTTCATCTTGCGTGGTTGAGGAAGCATTACTGGCGGACCGGACTCACGGTTTCTTTCCCGCGCATGCGCCCGGCGCAAGGGGAGTTCAAGCCGTTGAATCCGGTGAGCGAGAGAAATCTCAGCCAGATGATCTTTGCCCTGCGGATTTTCGACCCGGATATCGGCCTCTACCTTTCGACCAGGGAGGAGGCCCGGTACCGCGACGGCATGATCGGCCTTGGCCCGACCCGTTATTCGGCGGGTTCATGCACCGCGCCGGGCGGATACGGCTTGGCAGACGCTGGCGGGGAGCAGTTCGAGGTAGGTGATAGCCGGAGTCTCGCTGAGGTGAGCGTTGCCATCCAACAGAAGGGATTTGATCCGGTCCTTAAGGATTGGGATGCTGTTTTTCAATTGCAGGGAGACAGGCAGCAGGCTGCCTGAACGATACGCGCAACCATAAGTAAGGAAGGAGGGGTGAACCCAATGGCAGATTTGAAAAAAATGTACACCACCATTCTTGGTGACCACTTTCCCATGGATATGAAAATCACCTTTGGCGATCAGGAGCTGGTGTACCGGAAGAAGACCTGGAAGATCGTGGGCGAGGATGGCAGCGTTGATGAGCGCGGCGTTCGCTATGGCGAGAACCCGGACCAGGAGGCGGCTCTCTACGAGTTGGTCAACGGCAATCTGGTGCTGGGCGACTGCCGGTTCATCGAGCCGGGCAAGGGGCTGGTGAGCGGAATCAATGTCGAGGACATGCTCCAGGTGGGCAAGCATCCCGGCAAGATCAACCTCACCGACATCGACAACGGCCTGAACATTATCAAGTATCTCATGGACCGGCCGGCTGCGGTGATCCTCAAGCACAACAACCCATGCGGCGCAGCCTGCGGAGAAACCCTGGCCCGCGCCTATGACCGGGCCAACCGGGCGGACCGCATCGCCGCCTTTGGCGGAGCCGTAATTCTCAACCGGCCCTGCGACAAGGAAACCGCCGAGCTCTTGAGCAAGAACTATCTGGAAGTGGTCTGCGCCCCGGAGTTTGAGGCTGGCACCCTGGAGATCCTCGCGGCCCGGAAAAATCTGCGCGTCGTGCGGATCAGCCGTATCGACCGGCTCGCCGACTATGAAAAATACCGCTATGTCGATTTCAAGAGCCTGATCGACGGCGGGCTTATCGTCCAGCAGTCGGCGGTGAACTCCATCCGTTCCGTAGCCGACCTCAAACCCGCGGTCTGCACCGCAAAGGGCCAGGAATACAAGGTCGAACGCGAGCCCACCCAGCGGGAGATCGATGACATGATCTTCGGCTGGGCCGTGGAACACGGGGTAACCTCCAACTCGGTCATCTATGTGAAGGACGGTTGCACGGTGGGCATCGGCACCGGCGAGCAGGACCGGGTCGGCGTGGCCGATATTGCTGTGTATAAGGCCTATACCAAGTATGCCGATATGCTCTGCTTCGACACCTTCGGCCTGCCCTATGCGGACATGGTGCTGGAGATCGAACAGGGCAAGCGGAACAAGGCGGATCAGGAAAAGATCGACGGACATACCAAGGCGGACAAAGCCGGGCTGCCCGGCTCGGTGATGATCTCCGACGCCTTTTTCCCGTACCGCGATGGCGCGGATGTCGGCATCCGCCAGGGGGTTTCCGCCATTCTCCAGGCGGGCGGCTCCATGCGCGATTTCGAGACCGTCCAGGCCTGCAACGAGGCCAAGCCGCAGGTGGCCATGAAGTTCACGGGGCAGCGTTCCTTCAAGCATTGATTCCGGAGAATTGATCAACGCACAAAAAAGCCCGACCTGAAAAGGCCGGGCTTTTTTGTGCGTTGTGCGTGGTTTTCCCTAACAATATAAGGTGTTATGTCTGTCGCAAGTTCGTTATGTCGCGTAACAGGGGCGCGCCAAACAGGCGGTTGTACTCGCGACTGAACTGGGAAGGGCTCTCGTAGCCGACCTGAAACGATGCGGTTGCAGCATCAAGGCGTTCTGCCAGCATTAAACGCCTGGCTTCCTGCAAGCGTAAACTACAACGCTAAGCCCCCAGCTCTGCTGGGGAGAATTGAAAAAGCTATGCTGTAGTTGTTGAGTGCCACGACATCGTAGACACATTTTAGTGCCATGACATCGTGGACACTCATCGGTTTCAACGAAGTTTGTAATCGAATTCATCAACCTGGGTTTTTCCCAGAAAGAGTTTCAATTTCTGCTTTTTGACATCGATAGTAGCCACCACATATTCAAGCCTCAACTCTGGCGCAACGGAGAAGACTTCTCCGAAAATATTGAGCTTCATGTCGCTCCGGATAAGACGCACCAAGTGATAGCGACCGTTTTCCGGCTTTTTCTGGCGATGGCTCGGGGCCTTTTCCTGATCCGGGAAACGTAATCTTACCTTCGTGGCGGCAAGAGCCTTCATTGGGGTTTTCCCGCCCAACT